>NZ_AAWS01000021.1 GCF_000169175.1 Microscilla marina ATCC 23134 | reverse complement strand
GAGGCACTTTTTGCAGTCGTAGCCATAGCTACGGCGAAACCGATGGCTGCAGCCCTGCTGCGCCGAGCTCTGCCAAAGGCTAAAAGTAACGAAAGTCAGTAAAGAGAACCGCAGAACGAAGTTCAAGCTCTGCGAAGCTAATATGTTCTAAACCGGACAGTTATTGTTGAGGGCTATGCCCGAAATCCCGTTTACGGGGCGATCATGTTCCTAAAATCACTGCGGAGTATTGAAACAAAGAGGTTGTATATAAGAGCTACTTCGTTAAAACAATCGCGCTTATTGAATGTGACCCTTTTATATAGCAAAAAATTCATTTAAATAATAATTGAACACTATGAAACACTTAAAAATATTCGGTCAAGAAATTATCGACGAAAACTCTATCAAGCAGATTAAAAACTGTCTGGGGGAAGAAGATTTAGGCGTATTAACTGCTGATGCTCATTATGGGTATGGACACCCGATTGGGGGGGCAGTGGCTTATAAAGATAAAATATCTTTGTCAGGGGTAGGTTTTGATATTGCCTGTGGAAACAAGGCCGTACGTACCAATGTAAAAGCTGCTGATATGGATACGGCTAAGGTAATGGACGAAATTTTTAAACAAATAAGTTTTGGGGTAGGGCGCACTAATCGTGAAAAAGCCGACCACCCTATTTTGGATAAAATTGCCCATGCCGATTTTGAACCATTGCGTGAACTGGCAAAAATGGCAGGAGAACAATTGGGTACAGTGGGCAGTGGTAACCACTTTGTAGATTTGTTTGAAGATGAACAAGGGTATGTATGGGTAGGGGTACACTTTGGCTCACGTGGATTTGGTCATAAAACCACCACGGGGTTTATTGCCATGTCGCAAGGAAAGGCATTTACCGAAAGGGGAAAAGAGGGTGGAATGGACTCTAAGCCTATATTGTTTGATACTACAACTGATTTGGGGCAAGCTTATACTTATTGTTTAGGGCTGGCAGGCGAGTATGCGTATGCAGGACGCGACTGGGCAGTAAATAAGGTATTGGAAATTTTGCAGGCAGAAAGCACGTTTGAGGTGCACAATCATCATAATTTTGCCTGGGAAGAAGAACATTTTGGAGAAAAATATTGGGTAGTACGCAAAGGTTGTACCCCTGCGTTTCCGGGGCAACGTGGTTTTATTGGTGCCAATATGTACGATACGTCAGTAATTGTAGAAGGAGTAGACACTGCTGAGTCTAAGCAAGGCTTGTATTCTACAGTGCACGGGGCAGGGCGGGTAATGTCGCGAACACAAGCTGCCGGAAAGAAAAAATGGATTAGAGATGATAGAGGCAAAAAACGTCCAACAATTGTAAAACCAGGTGTGGTAAATTTTGGCGCAGTACAACAAAGAATGAAAGACAAGGGCATTGAGCTACGTGGGGCAGGTGCCGATGAAGCCCCAGAATGCTATAAAAAACTAGAGGATGTAATTGCTTACCAAGGCGATACCATCAAAGTACTGCACAAACTGCACCCAATTGGAGTAGCTATGGCAGGTGCTGAGGTGTTTGACCCTTATAAAGATTAAAGCTACAAGCTATTAGCGATAAGCAACAAGTGCCAATAGCTTATCTGAACTCACAAACTATTCAATGGTATTGATACTAAATGCTTGACTGAATAGTTTTTGTGCTTTAGAATAGGCTAACCTTTATCAGCAACACCGCACTTCTATCTTTTGAAATTATATGCCACGTGCGTTTTTCCATCCATTTTTCACTATTTTTGATTAATCACAATGAAGCGGCTTATTTTGCCTGTTACCTGACAAGTGGCAACAAAACAGCCAACTCATGACCAAACCTCTACCTACTATTACGTTTATATAAACCGATCAAAAACTTAATTTGTAAACAATCATGCACAACCTTTTACATTTTTGTAGATTTACTTTCATAGCGAGTATCCTAAGTTGGGGATTGCTCATTTCGCACCAGGCGCAAAGCCAGATCAAGATTGGTAAACTTGTCAACAAAGACAAGCTAAAAAACAACCTTGCCAGAAAGTTGCGCACCAACTGGGAAAAGCGCCTTAAAAAACTAAAAAAAGATTTTGATAAAGAAAGTTTTAGTTATGCCATTGCTTTTACCGACAATGCAGGTTTTTATGAAGACAAACAACGGTTTGCCCGCTATCAGCGATTGAGCAACAATATGGTAAAGCTCAGGGATAACCTTAAGCAAATGAGCTTAAAAGACCTCAAGCGACTGGCAAAAGATGAAAATAAAACGGGTTTGGAAAAAGCTCGGGAAATGAGGGCTAACAGCAAAGAAATGATCCGGGCGAACGGCCAAAAACCCGAAGCGTTGACTGAAATAGGGCAAATGGCTTTTTCAAGCAACAAGTTTAAAATTGCGGAGGATGCTTTTACCAAGGCAAAAAAAATATATGATAAACATGGTAAAACCAACGATGAACGCTATAACAAATTATTGAGTAATATTTCGTTGTTGTACCATACGACCGGGCGCTTTAACGAAGCAGATGAGTATACCACCCGTATGGTAGAGTTGAACGCCAAACAATATGGCAAAACACATTCGGCGTATGCTTCAGCATTGAACAACCGGGCAATGTTGTTGAAAGACCTGGGAAGGTATGCAGAAGCCGAACACCTGATAGACCAGGCAATGGGTATTGTAAGCAAAAACGAAGGGAAGAATAGTACGCCTTATGCCATCATGACGAACAATAAGGCGATATTATATCAAACCATTGGACGTTATGCCCAAGCCGAAAAACTACTAAATGAAGCCATTACGACCTCTGGTAAGTCTATGCGGGAGGGTTCTACCTTGTATCAACGATTTTTGGTCAATCAAGCCTTGTTGTTTCAAGACATGAAACGCTACGAAGAGGCGGAAGCTATTTACAAAAAGGCCATTAAGCGCAAGCAACGCCAATGGAAAAAAAACCACCCCGACTATGCTTATATGCTCAACAACCTGGCGGCTTTGTATGTAGAAATGGGCAAAGACAACGAGGTAGAGCAGTTGCTTAAACAAGCGCAAAAAATATATGAAAAAAAGTTTGGCAAAAAACACCCTGGCTACGCCGCTACTATAAGTAACCTGGGGAATTTTTATCGGGCACAAGAAAAATATAATCAGGCAAAACCTTTATTGCGAGAAGCATTGGTAGTACGCGAAACTTTGCTGAGCAATCAGCATCCGGCCTACGCCGAATCGCAGGAAGACCTGGCAATACTTCATTGGCGCATGGGCAATATTTCGCAGGCAGCAGGGCTTTACCGTGAAGTACTCAAGAGATCAGCCACATTTATAAAAAAATATTTCCCGGCCATGAGTGAAGCCGAAAAGGAAAAATATTGGAACAAGTTGCGCCCTACCTACTTAAGATTTTATGCCTTTGCTGCCGAAAACCACCCCAAAGACAATCGTTTGCTCACCGATATGTTCAACTATCACTTATCTACCAAAGCTATTTTGCTTAGCAACGCCAACAAAATACGGCAACGCATACTAGGAAGCGGCAACCAAAAGCTCATTGGGGATTATAAGTATTGGCTTGATGTAAAAGAGGTGCTCGCCAAGTTGTATACTTATTCGCAAGCAGACCTGGAGGCACAAGATATCAACCTTGATTCGTTGGAAAAAGCAGTCAATAAGATGGAGCGTGACCTATCTAATCGTTCGAAAGACTTTTCGGGAGGAGTGGGCGACAAAGCCATTGGTTTTAGTGACGTTGCCAAGGCTTTGGCTAACAATGAGGCAGTGGTAGAAATGGTTCAGTTTTATCAGTTTAAAAATAACTTTACCAACATTGTGTATTACGCCGCATTGGTCGTAACTCCTCAAGCAACCTCTCCCAAAATAGTTGTGCTCAAAAACGGCGATCACCTGGAAACCCGTTATTTGAAATATTACCGCAATACCATTAAAAACAAGCTCCAGGATCGCTACAGCTACAAAAAATACTGGAGCGAGATAGAGCCATTGCTCCCAAAAGCAAAAACGGTGTACATTTCGCCCGATGGTGTATACAATCAGATCAACCTGAATACTTTGCAAAAGCCAAATGGTAAATACCTGATAGAAGAGCAAAGTTTTATTGTATTGACTAACTCTAAAGATTTGATTGGCCTCAAAAAACGAAAGCCTTTAAGTACCAATCGGCAAGCAGTACTGGTGGGTTTTCCTGATTATGGAAGTACAGGAAAAATTCCGGCACTACCTGGCACTAAAAAGGAGGTAATTACCATTGAGGGCTTGCTAAAAAGCTCAGGTTATAGTACACAAAAGCTGATGGCAAAAAAAGCTTCCGAAGAGAGCGTAAAGACAATCAGCGATAAGCAACCAAAAATATTGCACATTGCCACCCACGGTTTTTTCTTGAAAGACAAAGACTTAAGCGGCAATAAGTTGTTTGGGGTAGAAATAGAAAAGGCTAAAGAAAATCCGTTGCTACGTTCAGGGCTCATGCTTGCCGATTCGGAGAAAGCAATGGACAATAGCCTGAAAAATAAAGAAAATCAAACCAATAACAACGGAATATTAACTGCTTACGAGGCAATGAACATGTCGCTGGATAAAACAGAGTTGGTAGTATTGAGCGCCTGCGAAACCGGGCTGGGTGACGTAAAAGCCGGAGAGGGAGTATATGGGCTGCAACGCGCTTTTCAGGTAGCAGGTGCCCAAGCTTTGATTATGAGCTTGTGGAAAGTGAGTGATGCAGCCACTCAACAATTGATGACCTTGTTTTACAAAAACTGGCTTCAGTTAGGTGATAAAGCAAAAGCGTTTAAAAAAGCCCAACTTCAACTCAAAGCCACATTTAAAGAACCTTTTTATTGGGGAGCATTCGTACTGATTGGTAGCTAATCACTCGCGTTTGATGTTTTTTTAACTAAAACAAATGGTTTAACCGCAAACATGAGGGGTATTAGTTGGGCTAAACACCAGACAAATCATTACATCTACTTGAGATTTACTCGTTTTAACAATAACTTCACTCCCACACGCTTATTGGTGTGGGAGCTTTTTTACCTCACATTCGCAATGTTTTTCAAAACTTACTTATCAAGTAATTAATGGCTTTTGACTTTTCTTTATGGATTCACGCAGGTGATAATACTGAGCAGGTAGGCACCTTTTTGCATACACATGCATCCATTGAAACCAAGCTTAACCAATACAACTTGCACCTACAAACCCACAAAAATCACTATTTGCTCAAAACAGACCAAGTAAGCCAGGTGGGGATTAGATCGTTACAAGATGCGCATGAAATGTCTTTGATTGGATTTGAATTTCTCAAAATTTTGCTCAAAGCACCACCATTTCATTATGCGATGGTAGGATTGGGGCTGACAAAATGGAGGGATTTGCACGAGTTTTTGCCTTACCCCAAAGATTTGTTATTGACCAAAGGTTTTGTAGTACGCGAAGATATTTATGATAAAATGGAAATCTCTGCCAACACTGATCAAAGCTTTAGGCTTGATATAGGTTTTTTTCGAAATGGCTACCTCTGGATTCCTTATATAGGTGAATGGGAGTTTCCTTTTTAACAAAAAAACGCCTGACCAAAACTGTGGTCAGACGCTATTTTGATTTTAGTTATTTTGGTTGATATTATTTTACTACAATTTTAGATTGATAAATTTTCCCGTCTACACTCACCCTCAACACATACATTCCTGCCACTGCCGAAGCTGGTACCACAAAACCTTGGCTACTTTGGCTATTCAAGCTCACTGTTTTTACAATGGTTCCTTGCATATCAAGCAATTGCGCTTTTAATGTACTTTGGCTGGGTACATGGGGCAATTCTAACTTTACAACCCCTCCTCTGCTTATCGGGTTAGGCGTTGCTTTTATGTACATTGGCTTCTCAATATCGGCTTTTATTACTTTGGTAAAACGTTTGAGGTCGTTTTCATCTACTTGACGTAAACGGTAATAGTTAAAACCCGGGACAGGGGTTTGGTCTACAAACTCATAGTTTTGCACTCCTCTACCGTTGCCTTTGGCGGTTACTTGACCCAATGTGATAAAAGTTTTACCTCCATCACGACTTGCCTGCACCTCGAACCTTGCCACTAGCTCTTCATTATTTGTTACCCACTGTACCACCACTTTTTGGTTGTCAATTGGGGAGGCTTTGAGCTCTAAAAACTGAATGGGTAAAGCAATAAAGTTCCAGGCAAGGGTAAAGTCTCCATTGCCCAAGGATGAAAAGGCAAAGTCAGCATCCGGTCCGGTAGATTCTACAGTAAACTGATTATTATTGATATTGGTAATGCTTCCTTCTGCATCAGTCCATTCGGTAGACCCTACAGTATAACCCGACCCTCCATTGGTGATATTAAACCCAGTAACGCGCCCATTGGCATCGGTAATGGCGGTAGCAGTAGCATTGACAGTAGGCGAGCCACCTGTAATGTTTACCGTGGGGTTTTTATATCCTGTGCCTTGGGCAGTTGCTTCCAAAGCAGTGATTACACCACCTGCTACCGTGGCACGTCCCACGGCTCCTGCACCACCTACGGTAACCACAGGCGGATAAGTAGTATTATAACCAGTACCTCCATTGCTGATCGTAAACCCGGTAATGGCTCCACTACCATCTACACTTGCTACGGCTACCGAAGCACCTGTGCCTGGGTTGATGCCATTGTTTTGGCTACCTCCCCCTCCAATCGTGATAATGGGTGGATCTCCCATACTATAGCCTGCGCCTCCATTCACAATGTTCATCGCAGTAATTACACCGCCGGTAATCACAGGAGTAATGACTGCTCCTGTGCCCGGTGTACCATCGGTAAGCGTAACTGAGGGGTATCCATCTCCCTCTCCTTTTTTATCTGTACCACTGTCTTTGAGTATGGTAAGTTCTCCCAAAGACGCAAAAGTAATTTCTTCTAATGAAGTGCCAAACAACCACGGGTTAGATGCCCCTCCAGTATAATCACTACGTTCTGAACCAGCATCAAATGCCAATTGTATTTTGGCTTTATCAATGGTAATATCTGTTCCACCATTTTGCAAAACAGGTGAATCGGTATTTGGATAAAGCCCTTGGGTTACCTTCCAGTGGCGACTACGTGACACATAGTTTGCGTTAGAGCCTGCCGGGATTGTTCGGTTGGCGGCGGGAGATTCAAATTGCTCCATTACCATCATTAAAAACGATCCGTCGGGAATAGATACATTGGTAGACCTTACGCTCAACTGAATACGTCGGTTGGCGTTAGAACCTCCAATATAGGTATCATTTTTACCAATAGGATAAAACTTAAAGTTACTTGAGGTAGTCGCATTAGAAAATAAATGAGCACAAGGGCCATCAATATAACTTTGGTTAGTAACCAAAGGAATATTACTATTATCACCAAAAATCAACTCTTTGTCTTTGGCAGTCAGTATTTTTCCATTTTTAATGTCCAACTGAGAATTGATTTGCATACGCGAGCCCGTTTGCAATATGCCAAACGGCTTTTGAACAATTACACTATAAAACTCTTGCAGTTCATTCAAAGGCTCTCTGGTAACATTTTGGGTAGTCGAACCTCCATTACCAAATTGAACTGTCCCTTGTTGAGGGTCAAAAGCACCACGATTCACCCAGTCACCTTCCAGGGTAATCTTTCGGTTATTGTTTGAAGGGCTCAAAGATGCCCCATTTTCAATAGTTAAGTTACCCTCTACGTATAAGTCAGACCCTAAATCGGTGATTCCCTGACTAAACAAGACCGTTGAAAACCTGGACCCCCCACCATTGGTAATGGTACGAGTAAAGTTTTGGTCAAAGTCTACTGTCATAGCACTTGAGCCAGGGTTAAACGACCCATCGTTATTCCAGCTCCCTCCTACTTTCATAGTAAGTCCTACATTAGGATTAATGGTTACATCAGACGAAATAATCACATTTTCTAAAACGGTCACGTCTTTAGTCATATTTACCACAATCGGTTTTCGGGTGTTGGTAGAGTTGGGATCGGGCAAGATAGACTCTATAGTCAAGCTTCGGCAAGTAATGGCCTGTACCCCTGGATCCAGGTCTAAATCGATGGTAAAGTTAGCGGGTGCTACTACATCTGGTGGTCCGTTTACTACATTCCATTGCAATTGTAGCAAGTCATAATTAATAATCACCTTATCGCCAGGACCTGGTACTCCATCAGGTCGCCAGTTTTGCGGATCGCTCCACGAAGTACCAGTAGATGAAGGTCCCCCATCCCAACGTTTTACCCCTTCAGTTCTCCACACAACCATACTATCAGTGGTAGCAATGCCATCAGGGTTAAAAGTGTTATCAGGTGTTCCAGCAGTTACAGCCGTCACGGTAGCTTCATTGTCATAGTCTTCGCCCGAAAAGGTGCCTAAAGCATCCTTCAGTATCATGCGCGTATACACACTGTTTCCGGTAGCTGTCCTTTTAATATTATAAGGCACCACGCCTCCATTATCGTCAGTAGGCTGTTTAGGAAATACTATGTTATATATCGTATCTATTCGGGGGGTAGTCCCATAGTCGTGGGTTACTCCGGCAGGCAATGCACTGGTATAGGCATCAGGCGACGAAGTACTGGTACTGATGCTGTATTTATCATTGGTGGCTCTATAGGTAGTGTAGTTTCCAGCAATGGTAATAAAAGCTCCTCCATCAATCCCATCGGTAAATATCCCATCACTAAAGGTTGCCACAGGATATACCAAGGCAGTTGGTACGATTACCTGATCTATCGAGGTAGCAATCAGGTAAGCATCTATTGACGCCGCAGTAGAAGGGGTACCCAATCCAGCTACTGCAGCCAAGTCTACTTGAGGAGTGGCAGTATAGCCTCCTCCGGCACTGGTTACATTAATGTTTGTAATAACCCCTCCTGCTACCACAATATCTATAGTAGCATTGGGTGCGCCTCCCGGTACACTATAGGCGTGGGTTCCGTTGTTGTAACCTGCCCCTCCCGAAAAAATCACAACTTTATCGAGCGATGTAGCCGTCAAAATGACACTTCCAGTAGCTCCTGCGCCTCCTCCGTTAGATACAATCACTACCGGAGTTTGAGTAAAATTCCCGCCGCCATTAGTTTTACCATAACTAGTTACTACGTCGGCAGTTCTGTTGGCAGTAAAAACTGCCCCTGAACCACCACCGCCAGTAATGGTTACGTCAGGGTCAGAGGTATAGCCACTCCCTCCACCACCATAAGTGATTGTGCCAGGGCTTTCAGATTTGGCGGTACTTTTTAGGTTTACCCCATTGACATCCATAGACTCCATTAAGTAATAACGTGCTGAGATGGTGCCTTCTACATCAAAAGTAAACCGCCCAGTGGCCCCTTGACGGGTAAGTTTGGCGTATTTTTCTGCTGCGCCAATCAGCGTAAATTTTCCTCCATCCTTCACCGTAAAGGTTTCGTTGGCTTCCATTGCCAAGGTACCACCTCCTACCACACTCAAAATACCTCCATTTTGGATGTTGGTTTTGCTAAAGTTACCCGTTAAACCATCTGGAATATTGAGCTGACAGTCATTATAAATATTCAAACTGGTAATAATGGTAAAATTGTCTACAAGGTCATACTGAGTAACGGCTCCTAAACTATATTTATCATTAAAATTGACCGTTGTAAAACTTTGCCCATTGGTTCTTATCTGGCGGGTAGTAGTGTTGTTCGGCTCAAAATTAAACGAGCCATTTCCCGCATTTGCCATCGTTCCTCCGGTGTTCAACCAATTTCCTTCTACAAAAAAATCGCTATTCCAGGGATAAATATCTCCTCCAGTTTGTAAAAAATCACCTTTGACTCTTATATCCGATCCTCCGGCGTTCCCTCTAAATATCCCTCCTTTTATTTCTAAGTTACCATTACAGGTAATGGCTCCACCAGAATATACGTCTCCAGTTTTAGACGCAGCCACCTCAAGCGTATACAACTCCTCTCCCTTCATAGTGACCCTTTGACGTTGCCCCCCCACACAAGCCAAAATAGAGGTTCCTTCGTTGAAGGTAGCCGCATTATTATTAAAGTTGATTGTTCCTCCTATTTCTACCCTGCACTGGTTAGGCGCAGCATCGCTGTGTATATCTATTCTTCCGTTATTGTCTACCATAAAATCAAGCCCCACTTGCAAAAATGTGACTCCAGAATTAATGATTAACCTGCGATTGGTTCCTGTCACACCATTCCAGTGAAAGTTGACCCTAAGGGTACCTTCAATATGGATATTATTTACATTCAGTCTACAGTTTCGGGTAGCATTCTCTGGAATAATAACATCTACCGTTGTGTGTCCGGCAGTACCTGGCACAAAACCCAACGCTCCACCTACATCATTCACCCAGTTGGCTGCATTATCCCAGAGGTTAGACACTCCTCCCTGCCAAATACAACGTGTATTGGTGATCCAAATAATTCTATCCGGATCACCTGTATCACTATATGTACCTTGATCAAAGTCTTCACCTACTCCGCCCGCAGCCGAGCTTCCTATGGCATTGGTCATTTGAACCGTTCCGTTTTGGTTATTTCTCACGACCGAATTATTGGTACCCCCGCCAAAAAAGAAATTATCTATAGTAATGGCTCCATTACCTGTGCCATCATCGGGCGAATTGGCCGTAATGGGAATATCCATATTAAGGGTAAGGTCACCAGGCAAACGCGAATAGCTAAAATTATTTACTGGATCAAGTGTAGCCCCAAAATAGACCTTAAGCCCTCCATTGCTATCAGTGCCTCCAGTAGTATTATCGGTAGCGGTTCCGGTGTTCGCCAAGGCATAGTCATTGTTATTGGTGCTCATCTGAAAGAAATCGCCATAAATTACCGAGACGTAACAACCACTGTATACAGCAAATCTATAGGTGCCGGTGTCGCCCCTACTAAAAAATACTGGTCCAGAGTTAGAACCTGAAATAATAATAGAACCTCCCTTACGCCCCCGCACAATCACATCGTCGTGCATCCGAAACTCTGCATTGGGCTCTGCTTTCAAGGTTCCAAACACATTGAGTTCATCACTAGGATTGTCACCTGCCAATAGTTTGTTAGACAATAAATTGAAAATTGTATTTTTGTGAATGGTAAGGTCTCCTACTACTCTCGCTCCAGACGCAAGCTCTACCACATTGTCAGTTTCTACCCCGCCTGTTACATCCCCAGTCACATTATCATTGTCTAATACTACTACACGCGGCAACAAAATACCGGGTCCTTCGGTTCCTTCATCGGCTGCGTCGTTGAGTAAGGTAGCCCGTCCACGAATGGTTTGAGTAGTGACTACCCCACTAGTGACACCGTTCATAATAAGCCAGGGACGTTGCCCATCGTTTCCGTTGGTATTGGTAGTAATGGTAGATACCCCTACATAAAACCCACGTCGGTCGGCGGGCGTATTGCTGGGTGTTTCTGTATTTTCGTCAAATAAATCACCCCCAAGGTGCAAAGCAATACTGCTGGCAGTAGCACCTGTATCAAATAGGTCTATGCTTGCTCCATTGCCACTTCCTAAAGGTCCCGCATCTGACACTGTAAGGTTGCCTCGCACACTAATATCGGCATTGGGCAAATTCCAGGAATAACCTCTGGGGTGGGTAGTCGAGCCATCGGCTACTGTAATGGCAGAAGTAGTAGTCACCACGTTTTTGACAATGAGCGAACCACTGATAATAGTGAGATTACCAGTACCTGTTACTACCAGGTCGCCGTTACTGGTAACCACACCTACATATATAGGAGTAGCAGGTGAGGTATTATTGGTTACAGTAGCATTGCTCTCTTTAGTAACCAACATTTCGTCTACAGCATTGCTTACATATAATTCTTGATCTGTAAAAGCATTGGTACCGGGTGAGGTGTTAAAAGTGGTGTACACTGTATAAGTATTATCGTAGCCATTATTATTGGTATATACCGAATTAGTTGCTTTACGAAAGTCAATGATTACTTTTCGGTTGGTAAAACTTGTTTCTTTAGATATCCGGCTATTGTTGGTATAGTTTCCTCCTACTTCTATTACGTTTTCGCCTTGCTTGATGATAAAGTCGCCATTATTCAAGAAGTTACTATTGACCCTCAGTTCTTCAGTGTTTCCCAGGTAGGTTCCTCCAGTGTTAATGATAAAATCATCGGCCACCTCTAAAAAACGCGCTTCAAGGCTCAAGCCTTTGCCTGCAATATTGAACAGTCCAGCGTTATTTTCAATGGTGATAGATTTGGCTCTGGGCAGGTAATTGTTCGCACTAGGGTCTTGAATCTCAATATAGCAGGGGGCAGTTCCACTTTTTATAATTACAGTAGTGTTTTGGTCAGGAATACCTCCAGGGGCGGTTCCTGAGGTAAAGTTCCAGTTAGCCGCGTTAAACCAGCTATTGTCGGTCAGGTTAGTAAAAACCCCTCCAACTTTAGCGGTATTTACTGTAGGTGCCCACTCAGCCACCTGAGCATAACTCCCATAGGCAAAAAAAAGCATCAGGCATAATAGAGCCCCTAACTTTGTCAATAAAAACTTGCATCTCATAGTTCTAAATTATCTAATAGGCTGTACTCACGTCAAAGAGTAAAACTGTAATCCAAATGTTTGTAAGAAAAAATAGCTGGCTTAAGCTGTATGTTTAACTATACGTTTATATATGTTGTTTTAAACCCAAAAGTAAACCACCAATCTCTTGTTTTTTTTACGAACTATGAGCCAAGTTGTTTTTGAATATATAAAATTGAATTGATTTAATTAGACAAAACCAAGTGGTTGGTAAGCATCAAAACCAGGAAATATTTGAGTAAGTCGTTGGCTTGCCATGCGCTTTTGTAATACTTCACTCAATACTGAACGATAATCGGTCGTAACGTCCAAGTCTACCCGCTTGTCTAATTGCTCAGTAGCCAACCCAGGCCATTTACCATATATTTTCCCTCCATTTACGTTGCCACCCAAAGCTAAAGCAATCCCCCCATGACCGTGGTCGGTTCCATTGCTTTTATTTGCTTTCAGTCTACGTCCAAACTCACTCATCACCAGTATAGTAAGCCGTTTTTGGTAATTGGCCACATCTTTATAAAACGCAGACAATGCCTGGGACAAACCTTCTACCTTTCGGGGAAAATGAAAGGCTTGATTTTCGTGGGTATCCCAACCTCCCAGGCTTACAGTGGCTACCTGCAGCCCTACGTCCATTTTCATAATTTGTGCTACCGTTTGTAATGACTGCCCCAAACCTCCATCTTTCCACCTGTCAGGATATTTTACTCCATTGGACGGCTGGTATTTTTTACGCCTTCCTTTACTATCTTTTGCTATTTTTTTGTTAATATAGTTCAATGTCTCAATGGTCTGCTGAGCGGTTTGAGCAAGCAACGAGTCGCCTTGATACATCGTTTTAAGAATGCCCAGGAAACGCGGGTCACCATTTACTTTAAAATCTTTCACACTTTTGATAGACGCTGCCTGATTGCTGCCAATAAAGGAGGCTGGCAGGTTGGTTTCGGCCGCCATCGCGGGCAGCATTCCCTCTAGCTGAGCGGTTCGCAAATAACGGGTAAGCCAGCCATCTTTGCTGTTTTGTTTTTGGTTAACTCCCCGCTCTATCATATCCATTGCATCAAAGTGGCTACGGGTACCATTGCTTAGCCCACAGGCATGTATAATTGCCAGTTGATTGCTTTGGTAAAGTTCGTGTAAGGCACTGGCTTTGCCATGTAATCTAAAGTCTTGATTTGCCCAACTATTTTTCAACCTCAACCCCTGGTTTTTTCCTTGCTCGGTTACTCGTAAAAAAGCGGGGCGAGCTGCCACATAATGACGGTCATCTACGGGAGCCACCAGGTTAAGCGCATCGCAGCCTCCACGTAAAAACACAAATACAAAAATATCTTTTTGGGCATTGGGTTCAGGAGCAAAGGCAAAGCTTTCTAACTGGCTACCTGCCATAGCAGTAATGGCAGCACTACAACCTACAACAAATTCACGACGGTTCATCTTTTTATAACTTTGGTTAATGAAATCATCTTACGTTTTCTTCTGGGCTACAAAATCGCCATTTTGCCTGCTAATGCCTTGTTTGTATTGGTACATAGTGCTACTATGCTTCTCAAAAGCAGAAGTATCAGACAACAAAAACGCTAATTTTTCACCTTAAGATTAAAACCCAAGAAGAGTTCTGTAAATGCTTACTTATTTAACAATTAATATACGTATATTTATAACCTCATTGCAATAAAGTACTGTGGTTTCACAAAAATACCTTCATTCATTTGTCAAGGTTTTAGGTTGAGCCACGTTTTATACCAACACATTGTTTTTTAAACACCTACACATGCACTATATCTCAAAAACTGATCACGAAAAACCTACTACAACAACAAACACAGCTACCCAATCAACTACAACTGCCAACAGTGCTCATTTACCCATTCAGCGCAAAGCTGGAATGCCTCCGCCAAAACAAACCAAAGAAGGCGCCCAACCTCCTATACAAACTAAAATGAAACCTTATGAGGCAAAACAACTGCCGATACAACGCAAAGCCAAATACAATGAGCACCAGGTAAAAGCCAATGTAAGTGCCCTTACGGGTACTGATGTATCGGATGCTCAGGTACATTATAACTCCAGTAAACCAGCACAGCTTCAGGCAGAAGCTACCGCCCAGGGTACACAAGTTCATTTGGGACAAGGCAAAGAGCAACATTTGGGACACGAACTGACTCATATAGCACAACAAAAACAAGGAAGGGTGCAACCTACCATACAAGCCAACAACGGACAAGGCATCAACAACGACCCAAAACTTGAACAAGAAGCCGATAAAATAGGTGCTTTGGCAATGAAAGGTGACACTATACAAGCCAAAAAACCAATAAATAATACACCTGGTCGCTCAAACAATCAACCCATTCAACGCTATATAAAATACAGATCTAAAGATCAACATAGACATCCTTCAGAAGATCAATATGACGCAATGCATGCCCACGAAAAAGATCCAAAACCTTATAGTGAGAAGGCCAAGAAACGTTATACCAAACAAACAGAACGTTTTAATAAGAGGTATAAAAAACAAGTTGAAAAAGGAAAGATAAAAAAGCATTATAAACGTAGAAAAGAAGGGTGGCGACATCCACAAAGAAAAGGGCTTTTTGTGTCTAACGACGGACGTATGGCGGTAGAAGCTAAAGGAGCTGCATCTGTACAAGCCTGGGCTGACAAAACCCTTGTGCAACAGTCTAACACGATACTCAAAAGCAAGAAGTCGCACATCGAGCTTCAAACTCAAACATCTGACCTAGCCGTAGGCAGTGTTCCTGGAACAGATACTCCCAACCCTCATAAAAGTGACTTTATGAAAATAAAGCCAGTGCACACCGCAAAAAATGGCACTAAACGAGACATGACCGATCCTAAAAATACTGAAAAAAGGGAGTTTGGCGCTTACAATTCCAGTCAGCCAGAAGACTTTTCAAAAAAGCTGAAATTCAGAGATTGTGGACAGGCCAATGCGCTTATTTTGGGTTGTTATCAAGAAAATGGCGATCTGTTCAACCGGGTGTATAAAAGCAAAGATGGGGCGATTACTGTAGTGACCAATAATCCAACGGCCACCATTCAAGCATATATTCAAAAGGTAATGCAGGCGGAATTCCCTAAAAAACCTGAATACGCTGACAAAGCAAAAGCTTATGAGGCATATAAAAAACTTTCGGACAGCGAAGCCCAAACTATTGACCAAAAGTATGGCTTGAATGCTGCAGCTCGCCCTGACTTGGGAGAAGGCATTACTGCTGTTTCGGCTGAGTACAGTACAGATAAAACAGGGTATAACTATCACTTTGCCGCCAATGTAGTACAAAGCAGTGATGCAGGAGACTATATTGCTTGTGAAGGACTAGCTGATAACCCTGAGTGGTACTTTGCGATGTATGGCACAAATAAAGGGGAGTCATTTCACGAAAAACAAAAAAGCGTAGTTCAAAATCCTCATATTTCTACCATTGTAGACAAAGAATAACTTCAGGATATGACAATTCTTAGAACAAAAATAATCATTGCCTGGTGGCTACTTAGCCTATCTGGTATTTGCCAGGCACAAAAAACAAAACACCCATTTATGGTTTGTCAGTCTCTCTCAGAAATACAAGCCCATTCGGGCAAAGAAATACGCGTAGTAGGACAGTTAGCCCGGTCGTATCGTTTGCCTCAAGCTCCTTATATATTGCTACTGCCTAACAAAGAGTGGATATTTTTAGGCAATGATACCGTCCTAAAAGATGTTGATACAAAACACAATTTTATATTGGTAGAAGGGACAGTAAGTTTTCAGAACACTGCATTTAACCTGGCAAAGTTCAGCAATACTCCACTTAGCCCATTACTTACTCGTTATATAGACCCTGAACTACAGGAAAAAAAACCTGCCCAAATAATTCAAAATCAGCCTTATTTTAGTTCTATAAACAAAATACAAAGCATTGCTACTTGCACTACTTCCCAAGATATCAAGCAACACTTGGGGCATTGGGTAGCTCTGTTTGGGAAGCTCTCGACAGACAAAGCCAATACACTACACTATCAGTCTACATCTTGGGCGTTTCATCTCCCCTTAACTACACCTCCCGTTCACTGCCAAGATAAGTTAGGCATAGTCTTCGTCAAGTTTGACCAACCAAATACTCCCCCATCAGAAATACTTAGCCACCGGGTGCTCCCGGTATGTCAATCGGCAGAAGACATTAAAGCTCACTTGGGCGAAATAGTGGCACTATCGGGTAAAATAAAAAACAAAAAAATAAAAGGTGTCTCCCATGCATTGTTGAAGACCAGTGCTCGTACTTGTGTGTATTTTTATAACCCACCTCCTGCGCTGGAACTCACCAACAGGACAGGCAAAAAAACGCAAATGATTGTTTGTCTGCAAAACTACGATGCCCCTACTTTTTTTCAGTTATCGTTCCATTTTAACCGCCCTTCGTTGGGGCAAAAAGCCTATATGTCAAAAGTGTTTTGGTGGGATTTTTAGTTTTGTGGCAACACAATTACTATGATGCGCTCTTTTTACCAATACTTACTTTATCATCCTTCTTTTTTTGCAAAGCAACTTCAATTTCTTGTATGTTTGTGCCTGTATTTTACTACTTACATTCATTCGCTGTTGCTTATCGTTATGAAAAAGCCTCAATTTATCGTTGCCGCCCCCACCAGCAATGCAGGCAAAACCAGTCTTACCCTAGGGCTATTACGTGCCTGTAAAAACAGAGGCATTGACATTCAACCTTTCAAATCGGGACCAGATTATATAGACCCCATGTTTCATCAACTTGCCTGCCACAAAACAGGCATCAACCTCGACTTATTTATGATGGAACAAGCCCACCTACAAGCAAACTACACCCATTGTATGCAAGTTCCAGAGGTGGCCTGCATAGAGGGCGTCATGGGGTTGTTTGATGGGTCAATCAAAGCCGAAGGTAGCACTGCTGCGCTTGCCAAATTGCTTGACATACCAGTAATATTGGTAGTAGATGCCCAGGCGGTGGCTTATTCGGTAGCCCCATTGCTATATGGTTTCAAAAATTTTGACCCTGATTTGAACCTGGCAGGAGTAGTGTTTAACCGGGTAAACAGCGAAAGTCATTATCAGTTTTTAATTGATGCCTGCCACGACGTAGGTGTTGTCCCTTTGGGGCGTTTACCTTTTTTAAGCAATTGCGAAATTCCTTCGCGACACTTGGGACTGTCTATAGACCAACTCCCCCAGTATAATGGGGCAATTGATGAACTTGCCAAAGCAGTAGAACAACACGTACCTATTGACCCACTTTTAGACTTGTGTATGCGAGCCATTGAACCACTCCAGACTACTCCACCTCCTCCTTTGGTATCAACAATGAAAATAGCTGTCGCCAGAGACGAAGCGTTTAACTTTTGCTATCAACAAAATATAGATGCCTTTCGGCAATTAGGCAAAATAGTGTTTTTTAGCCCCTTGCATGACAGTGCCCTCCCAACTGCAGATTTGATTTACTTACCAGGGGGTTATCCAGAATGTTACCTTCATGAATTAGCGGCTAATGATGCTATGCAGCAAAGCATCAAAGAATATGTAGAAGCTTCGGGGCATATTTTTGCCGAATGTGGGGGTATGATGTATTTGGGTAAGTCTATTATCGATGAGGCTGGTAAAACTTTTAAAATGATGGGAGTTTTTGACTTTAGCACCAGTATGCTACCCAAAAAACTCAAGATGGGCTATCGACGCATATATGTGAACGGAACAGAACTTAAGGGGCACGAGTTTCATTACTCTACAATAGTCAATGATGAAAATATCACTACAATCGGTCGGGTAGGCAACGCGCGTAATCAAAAAGTTGATAGCCAACTATACAAATACAAAAATGTATTGGCCTCTTATATTCATTTTTATTTGGGTGAGGCAAATCAGTTGCAACATTTATTAGATGCCATTTAATGCTTTTTTATAGGATTCTAAAAGCAAAAAACACTCATTGCCATGACAGCCCTGAGTGTTTTTTGTAAATATTTTGGTAGCAGCTTGTTAGTATTGGTCTACTGCTGAAAAGAAGAAAGCACCTTCGATAGCGGCGTTTTCGTCAGAATCAGACCCGTGAATAGCATTTGCCTCGATAGACTTAGCAAATAATTTACGGATAGTACCTTCTGCAGCTTCTGCAGGGTTAGTAGCACCAATAAGCTTACGGAAGTCTTCTACTGCATTGTCTTTTTCCAAAATCATAGGAATGATTGGACCAGAAGACATGTAGTCGCACAACTCACCATAAAAAGGTCTTTCTTTGTGAACTTCGTAAAACTTCCCAGCGATTTCCTTAGTCATCTGGGTCATTTTCATAGACACAATGCGGAAACCCGCCTCTTCAATCATCTTAATGATTGCACCACTATTACCAGCCGATACAGCATCGGGCTTAATCATTGTATAAGTTCTGTTGTTTGCCATAACAGTAAAAAAATTGACATTTTTTAATCTTGGGCAAAATTAGAAACTTTTTTTTTACCACTACCCAAAAAGGTGAAAAGGTGGAAAAATTTATTGTTTTAAAATCTTTTGGACTATTTTTGCATCCTATAATTTAGATTAAAGCAACTGAACATTTATCTCATTGGAGCAATAATCAATGCAACACATTGAAGGATTCAAAGAAATGATGAGCACCCCTCAGACCATAACAATTATTGCTCATCATAATCCAGATGCTGATTCTCTTGGTTCATCATTAGCACTGGCCAGCTACCTCAAAAAGAAAAACCACCAGGTACAGGTGATAAGCCCCAGCAATTACCCGGTTTTTTTAGATTGGATGACTAATAGCGATGACGTAATCATTTACTGGTCGAAAACCCACAACTTGTGCCAAAGGTTGATCCAACAAGCTGATGTGGTATTTTGTATAGACTTTTCTTCTTACAACCGTTCACACGACTTACAACCTTTTATTAAAGAGACTTCAGGTAAAGTCGCCATCATAGACCATCACCTTGAGCCAAACATCAAAGCTGATTACCAGCTATGGAATGTAAAGGCAGCTGCTACGGCTGAGCTCATTTATGATTTTATCGTAATGATGGGCGACAAACACCTGATAGATGTAAGAATGGGTGAATACTTATACGCAGGGCTCGTTACAGACACCTCCTCTTTTAAACACCCCTCTACCACAAAAAAAAGCCACTTGATTACGGCCGAACTGATGGACTTAGGTGTAGAAACCAACCGTATTCAACGCTTAATCTATGACAATAACTCGGAGAGCAAGCTTAAATTTTTAGGGTATGCACTTCGTGAAAAACTCACTGTACTGCGTGACTTCAGAACCGCCTACTTTACTATCAGTGTAGAGGAACAAGAAAGGTTTAACCATCAACCTGGCGACACTGAGGGGTTGGTAAACTATGCTTTGTCTATCACTGGGATACTGTTTGCAGTCATTATTATAGAAAAACCCGATGTAGTGAAGCTATCTTTTCGTTCAGTAGGCGAATTTGCCGCCAATGAGTTTGCCCGCAAACATTTCTCAGGTGGAGGACATCAAAATGCAGCAGGAGGGGTATCTTCATTAAGTATGGAAGAGGTTCAAGAAAAATTTTTAGGCTTATTGCCTGCTTACAAGGATCAATTAATGCAACAAAAAATATGGTAAATAATCATTGGTACAATTGGATCATAGTTTTTGCCTGTGTGATCGCAATAACGGCTTGTTCGGACACACCACAAGAAGAAGGCAAAACCCAAAATGGCTGGGTAAAACCCCGTGCACCCAAACAAACCAATTCGGGAATTAAATACCAGATATTTGTAAGGCAAAAAAATAGTGTAAAGATACAAGATAACTTGTTGGTGACTTATCATCAGGTAATTAAAAACCACAAAGACTCTACCCTTAACAGTAGCTACTTGAATGGTGTAAAAAAACAAATTCCTTTCAAAAGCCCCTACTTCTCAAATTACTACAAAGAAATGTTTCAATTGCTTGCTGAAGGCGACAGCGCTACTTTTTGGGTACCTTGCAAGCTATTGACTACTACCACAAACGCTCCTCTTCCTTATTTTCTACAACAAGATAAAGAAATCCAATATACTGTTAAAATACTAAAAGTAGAAAGCAAAGAAACCATCAAAAAAAACCTGGAAAAAAACAAACAGGCGCAACTGGAGATTGAAGATAAGTTGATTGCTAACTTTTTAGAAAAAAAAAAACCATTTACCCCTAAAAAAACCCCTTCTGGGTTGTATTACTTTATAGAGAAAGAAGGCAAGGGCAAAAAACCCAACACCGGAGACACTGTCAGTGTTCACTACGTAGGGAAGTTATTAGATGGCACCGTATTTAGCTCTATACAACAAGGTGAAACTTTTGAGTTTCCCTTGGGCCAAGACCCTCCTGCGGTCATTCCTGGTTGGGAAGAAGCAATCACGCTTATGCACAAAGGTTCACGCGGAACTTTTATCTTCCCTTCACACCTGGCTTATGGCACTAAAGGCTCAAGAGATGGTGTACCACCCAATGCAATAGTGGTATTCAATGTAGAGTTAGTCGATGTTAAGTAGAATCATTTTTTTTGTGAGAAAGTTAAATTATGAGACAAAGTATTTTATTAGTTGTAATTGCCTGTGCAAGTATTCTTATCACCAGTTGTAAAACTTTTGAGGATGAAACAGAGGATGTCAAGCAACTCCGAGAAAACGAACAGGCTATTCTTAATTATTTAAGTACCAATAACCTAACAGCGGAACAAACTGATCAAGGTTTATATTATGTGGTCACTAAAGCCAACCCTGCAGGTCAAGCAGCTACCTTGGGTAGTAAAGCTGTCATGCATTATGTGGGCTCTTTGCTAAGCGGTACTGTTGTAGACAGTACTTCTCCTTATTTCAATGAACCTACAGAGTTTATATTTGATGGTAACCCAGATGGTACAAAGGTATTAACAGGTATAGAACTTGGGGTAGTAAGGCTGAAAGAAGGTGAGCAAGCTACGCTTTTCATACCTTATAACCTTGCTTATGGCAGATCAAGTCGAGGGAATATTCCTCCTTATTCTGTGGTAAAGTATGACATATCGTCGTTTGACATAAAAACTGAAAGAGAACAAATGTTGGAGTTTGCAGCCACCGACTCACTTACCTATATAGAAAGAGATTCATTATTTACTGCGAACATCATCAAAGCTCCTGACGATAATGTAACACTTCCGAAAGCAGGTATTGACAGTAATGTAACCGTAGCATATACAGGGCGTTTTTTAGACGGAACCATATTTGATACTAACGAAAGTCTCACTTTTGACCTCAAGGCTAAAGATTCTGAGGACAATAGGGTACTCAATGGCTGGACCATTGCCGTAAATGGGATGCGGGTAGGAGACAAGAAAGTGGTGCTTCTATACTCTAACCTTGCTTATGGAGCTGCTGGCAATATTGACAATGATGGTAATTTTACCATTCCTCCTTACAGTATACTATGGTTTGAGATAGAGCTTAAATCAGTTAATTAATTATTATGAAACTTTGCTTTGCTACCCGTAATACCAATAAAATAAAAGAAGTGAAAGCCAAACTGGGAGCTACTTTTGAGGTTATCAGCCTTGATGACATTCAATGCAATGACGAATTGCCTGAAACTACTGGAACCATCGAAGGTAATTCTGCTCAAAAAGCCCAATACGTGTGGGATCATTTTCAGGTCAATTGTTTTGCCGATGATACAGGGCTTGAAGTAGAAGCACTGGAGGGAGCACCAGGAGTAGACTCGGCCATGTATGCGGGTAAGCACGGCGACAGCAAGGCCAATATTACGCTATTGCTCAAAAATCTACAAGGTAATGCCCATCGGAAAGCCCAGTTTAAAACTGTTATTACACTGGTAGTCAATGGTATACAGCACCAATTTGAGGGAATTGCAGCTGGCACTATATTGCCTGACACCAGAGGTAGTGAAGGCTTTGGGTATGACCCGATTTTTTTGCCTGAAGGCCATACACAAACATTTGCCGAAATGTCGCTTGAACAAAAAAACGACATCAGTCACAGGAGTAAAGCTTTTGTGAAGTTGGTAGATTTCTTACAAAATAAAATCTAATTCATTATCAATATTACATTTTATTACGGTTTAAACTATTTTCATGAAAATGAACTGTAATAATCTTTATTAAATACTTTACTTTTGTTGAATGATGGCTAACAAACCTTTTATTGTAGGAGTTACTGGAGGGAGTGGTGCTGGTAAAACCTTTATTCTCAATAAACTATTAGAAAATTTCAGTACCGAAGATGTTTGTTTGGTATCGCAAGATCACTACTATCATAATCGCGATTTACAACCAAAAGATGCCAATGGTATCAGTAATTTTGACACACCAGAGTCTATAGACCTGGAACAATACCTTTTAGATATTCAGCGTTTAGCAGCAGGCAAAACTGTATACAAGCAAGAATATACTTATAATAATCCTGATGTTACTCCAAAAATGCTGGAATTTAAGCCGGCTCCTATTATATTAGTCGAAGGTATTTTCATTTTTTATCATAAACCTTTAAATCGCGTCATTGATTTAAAAGTATTTATTGATGTAGAAGACCATATCAGGCTTAAACGCCGAATTATTCGTGATAATGAAGAGCGTGGCTATGGATTAGATGATGTGCTGTACAGATATGAAAACCACGTAATTCCCACTTATAAAAAATACATATTGCCATATAAATACGATGCAGACATCATTGTACCCAATGGTAAACGCGTTGAAAATGGTTTGGATGTTTTGATTACCTTTCTAAAAAGTAAGATATATCATTATGAATAAATTTGCTGTAGTAGGTATGGGGCAATTTGGTATAGCCATTGCCCAATCACTGGCAAGCCGGGGCGCTGAGGTTTTGGCGATTGACAATAAAACCGAACGAGTTGAGTATATTAAAGACGAGGTAGCCCATGCTGTAGCACTGGACGCTACTGATCTTAAAGCACTTCAGGCACAGAATATTCAAGATGTTGATGCCGTAATTGTAGCAATTGGCGAAGATTTCGAGTCATTACTCATGAGTACTGTACAATTAATGGAGCTTGAAATAACCCGCATTATAGCCCGTGCTGCCAATGCTCAGCAACGCATGATTTTACAAAAACTGGGAATCAAAGAAATCCTCTCACCAGAAGAAGAAGTAGGGAAAAATCTAGCCGAAACTTTGCTTAATCCCAGCATTCGCTCGTTTTTACCTTTGCCTGATGGGTATAAGATTGTAGAAGTAAACACACCCAAAAGAGTCACAGGGCGCTCTATTGCTGACATAGGGCTACGCAAAAAATACAACCTGAACCTAATTACCATCAAAAGAATGTTTGATGAGGTACAAGATGGCAAAAAAGTAAAGCAAGAACATATTATTGGAGTGCCTCGTGCCGATACTCTTTTGTATGAAGAAGATATTATTCTATTACTAGGCAAAGCAAAAGATGTAGAAAGGTTTATTCAATTAAACCAGTAAAATAACTTCTCTTTGTGGCCATAAAGCCAAAAAAGCCATATCACAATGATATGGCTTTTTTGGTATAGTACTATTTTGATAATTAATCTTCTACATTTTTATAGCGAAAAGCTACTTTGTTGTCCAAAAACTCCTCGGTAGCAATAGTCGCAGGTTTTGGCAAACGTTCATAATAGCGTGAAATCTCGATTTGTTCACGGTTTTCAAAAATCTCTTCCAGATTATCTACTGTTGAAGCAAAATCAGCTAATTTGCTGTTCAGCTCTTCTTTCATATCAATTGAAATCTGACGCGCACGGCGGGAAACAACGGCAACCGATTCATAAATATTACCAGTAGGTTCTGCCAATTCTATCAAATTCCGCGTGATCAACGTAGGAGTTGACGCAGAATATTTACTTTTCATGTTGAGTATCACGATCTTCTTAGCTTTTTGTTGTTTGCTTAAATTTACTTAATGCTTTGATGCTTGAAGAATACAACCTTTCTGCAGACCTTGAATATCCGCTGCCAGGGTAAGCATCTATAAATTCGGTATAGTACTTTATTACGCCTTGAAACCTTTCTTGTTGCCTTCTAAGCGTGCTAACTTGGGCAAATTCATATTGTGACAAAATTTTCAGGTAGGCTACTTCTTCGTTGTAGTGCGAGTCAGGAAAATCTTTCTGAAAATTTGTAAACGTAATCACTGCCGCTCTGTAGTTTCTAATTCTGTAATAGAGTTTAGCGTTTTCATAGGCTTTTGTCTCAAGTTTCTTACGTAGCTCACTAATAATTCGTGAACATTCTTCTCTGTACTTAGATTGAGGAAAACGGTTCAGAAAATTTTGAGATGCTACAATCGCCTGATCAGTGTTAGATTGATCAAGGTAAGCTTCAGGAGAGTCTTTATACAATGAAAAAGCATACATATACATCGCTTCTTCTACATATTTACTCGCCCCAAAGTTGGTATAAAAACGCTTGAAGTAGTAAGCTGCCAATTGACGCTGACGCTGATAATAATGACAGTAGGCATAATACAAGTTAGCTATTTCTGAACGTTTTTGCCCTTTTATCAAGGGAATGAGTTCTTCTAATAGTAAACCAGCCCGATAGAAGTCTTTCTTATCATAGTAAGAAATAGCACCATTGTACTTCTCTTCTACGCTTCCTTTCTTCAATAGTCTTTGGAATCTACTACATGAGGAGAATAGCATGACTATACCTAGGCATGCTATCAATAATTTTTTGTTCCACATTTTACAAAATTATGTAATAAGCAAGAAAATAACAATTTTAATGTTTGATAGTGAGTCTTTTGCCTTTCATTGCTTTCTTACCGATGTAAAGGATATAAAAATATACCCCGTTACGGAGATAATTGGTAGGTATTTTAAATTGAGTATAATCACTTGTTGCCGGCAAGTGAAATTCTTTAATGTTTTTTCCTAATACGTTCTTCAATAATATTTTAGCGTTATTTACGCTTGCCTTGTATTTTACCATAGTAAAAGAGTCGGCAGGGCTTGGGTAAGCCTCGTGTATTGAAATATTTTTGTCTTCAAATAGCAGTTTGCCTTCCTGTGCTATTTGAATCTGTTTGTTTAGTTTAACCTCAACAAATCGGTTGTTGTGCACCATTGTCTGCACTTTTGCCTTAAGTTTTACAGGGTATGGTTTTATGATTGTATCACTTTTGCTTTGACTTTGCGTAGAGTTGATAAAATGTAAACTACTTAATGCATATAACTGGCTACTACCTATTGTTAATAATACACATAAAAATAATCGTAAAGTTTTTTCCATATCGCTGCTCTGTTAATTTGGTTGTCGAAACTTTGTTAGGTACTCCTTCTTATGTACCAAATTTTCTGTTGAATGTTTCAACAAATTAACTAAATTTAATAAAATTTACAACTTGCTACAGTTTTTTGTCTCTTTGCCTGAGCATGTCTATTTTTTTTGGTCGTTCGTTTATCCTCCACAAAAACCCTTTGAGTCTTTTATCTGGCTCAGCCAATTCGTGGGGTGGGATGAACTTCCCGTCTGGTTTACTTTTAAAAGTGATGGTTTTCACTTTGTTTTTTTCTTTAAATCTAATGTCTATGTCACTGCATATTACCCGATTCATTCCAGTAAGCAATGTGTCGCCTTCCAGGGCAAAGAAAATGCTTTCTCCATTGCCCCTTACATCTACCCGCCTAATTTCACTTTTTTCAAAGAAGGCCTTCATATTGCGTCCTTTGAGTTGGTTAAAGTTGTTGAGTGTATCTTGTTGAATAACAAATGCATTGGTTCTCAACAACATTCTATGGATTTTATTATTTGCCATCAACACTCTGATAGAGTCACCAGACAGTTGGCTTTTTCTATCCCATAGCACTGGGTCGTTGTACATATAAATAGACGAATCGCCAAAGTTATACACTAACGAGTCGCACTTGCCCTGCAGCTCTTTGCGAAAAATTTTAGTGTTATGATACGCTTTCAGTATTTTCACACTATCTTCGCTATTTTCTTTTTTGGTTTGAATAGAGATCAGTGTATCTGCAACTAAATACAGGGTATCTTTGTTTGATATACTTCTCATCAAAGCTGCACCATACACCTTACTAATTCCTTTTTTGCCCCAAAAACGCCCAATGTCTCCGTCTATAATCAAGCTGTCTTTTTTAGACGTAAGCCGCGCATTACCTTTGGCAAACCCTATACGATTGGTATTGTCATAAAACAATGAATCGCCCTGTAATATATACTCTTGAGTTTCGGCTTTGGGTCTTGCATTGCCTTTGGTTCTAAAGTGAGAGACTTTTGTTTTGGTATTGTACTCTCCCTCGTTGGCATAAACAGTCCCATCTTTACTTAAAATCTTGGTTTTGCCTCTAAAATAAGCCATTTTAGAAACCATGTTGTACTGAATATTGTCTGAAAATATCTCCTGCTTATCTTTTTTACTGACCAAGTGTACGTCATTTTTAAAAAACGCCACCTTACTATTGGTATCATAAGTACCTTCTTTGCTGGTTAGTATATTTTCACTATCTACAATTTTGCCTCCTGTGTAATAATGCGCCACCTGACTCACTACATCATAATCGAGCACTTCTGTAGTCAAAGTACCTTTCTTATCTACCAACACTACATTACCACTGGCGTTTGCCACTTTTTTGTTCCCATCATAAAACATTGTTCTACTGTTAACTGTGGTACCGTCTGAACCCAACATGCGGGCATTACCTATGGCTTGTACTGTATTTTTGGTAATGTTCTGTATAGCAGAGTCACAATAGAGGGTGTTACCCTTATGTCTGATCACTACTTTATCTTTTAAAATCCGAAACTCTTGCCCTCCTTCGGTTTTTCCCTTCAGCCATTTGGCATTGATAATCTCCAATGGCTCTTCTTTTTCTGTGGTGCTACTTGTATTGCCTTTCCCCTTTTTTTTAGTTGTATCATTTTTAGCAGGGGTTGGTTGCACTTTTTTCGGCGTCACCTTTGGGTTTTGCGTCCACCCTAATTGAATGCTCAACATACACAGGAAAAATGAAGAAAAAATTAATGCAAAAAACCTTTGAGTCTTCAATACTTGTTTGTTTTTTTAATCAATAAAAATTTAACTGCTATACTTGTGACTGCATCACATAGACACTTTCTTTTTGTTGAGTGTTGCTTTAGCTCCAAAATTTTAAAATTGCTGCAAAAATAAGGAAAAATATAAGGATATGGAATGTTTAATAAATTGATAACTTACATTACACACAAAAAAATATTCACCCCTCAGGACAATATCTTGCTTGCCGTAAGTGGTGGTATAGACTCTGTTGTTTTAACTGACCTGTTTGCCCAAATAAAATCTCATGGTCAGGTGGCAATTGCCCATTGTAATTTTCAATTACGCGGAGTTGCCTCTGAAGAGGATGAAGAATTTGTAAAACAACTTGCCCAACACTATGGCATTCCTTGCTTTGTCACACGATTTGACACCTATACGTTGGCTCAAGCCCAAAAAGGCTCAATTCAGATGATTGCCCGTAACTTACGTTATGCCTGGTTTGAGCAATTAAGAACAAAAGAGGGGTATCATTACCTGGCTACTGCCCACCACCAAAATGATATGGTAGAGACAGTATTGCTTAATTTGGTGCGAGGTACAGGCATTGCCGGGCTACACGGAATCAAAGTTAAACAAGGGCATATCATCCGCCCTATGTTATTTGCTTCACGCGAAGAGATAGAAGCATACGCCCAGGAAAAAGGGCTCAAATGGTGCGAAGATGCCTCGAATCAAGACAATAAGTACTACCGCAATCGTTTACGCAATGAGGTGATTCCAGTACTAAAAACAATGAATCCCAACTTGGAAAAAACCCTTGAGCAATCGGTAGAAAAGATAAGCGCTGTCGAACGTTTTTTCGAAGCAGAGGTGCAGCATATCGAAACAACGCTCATGACCAGTACTACAGAAACTGTTTTTTTAGACTTAAAGAAACTGGAACCTATAGACGAAAAGTTAATTATACTCTATCACATTCTTAAAAAGTTTGGTTTTTCATACATTCAAACCCAAGACATTTTGGCAGGAATTACGGGAGAGTCAGGCAAACAGTTTTTATCGCCAACCTATGTATTAGTCAAAGATCGAAATAAATTAGTGATTACCCCGGCGAGGGTTGAAGAAGTTACTGAAAAACTGCTCTTGACTTCACTTCAACAAAATGCAAAACAATTGTATACACCACTGCAATTACAGCTAGAGCGTAAAACTGTTACCACTCACTTTAAGCTGCCCAAAGACCCTTGTATTGCCTGTTTGGATTGGGATAAGCTTAAGCTTCCGCTTAAAATAAGACCTTGGCAGCAAGGAGACTGGTTTAAACCCTTGGGGATGAATCAACGTAAAAAGCTGAGTGATTTTTTAATTGATCAGAAAATTCCTATTAACTTAAAACAAAAAGTAATGGTGGTAGTATCAGACCAGGAGATTGTGTGGGTAGTAGGTTATAGACTAGACAACCGTTACAAGTTAACCAAAGATACAAAAGAAATATTATTAATGTCGTTGCCCACCTCAACCCAATAAAATTAAAGGATCATGGTGTCAATACTTGTTCCTTGTCTGAACTTTGTGCATTCAGTTTTGTTCATACTCTTAAATTCGGAAAATAGAGCCACTGGTTCTTTTAAACATGCATTATGATTAAGCCATTTAGTAAAAGTTATACAAAGGAGCAATTAGAGTTATTCGAGTTTTTGCTGAAAAATAAATTATTTTCTGAGCTTACCTTGAAAGAGTTGTCAGAGTTTTTGCCACATTTATACTTACGCACTTATCAGCAAAATGAGGTGATTTTTTTTAGAAATGATCCAAGCCAGGCACTTTATCTGATAAAAACAGGCATGGTAGCCCTCAAAATAGATGTTAACGACTCGTTTGAAACTTTTGCCCACATTCATCCTACGGCATCGGTAGGCAACAACGCTTTGCTTAATAAAACCAAACGGGTATACAACGCCATTGTTGAATCTGAATCGGCTCAATTATATGTAATTCCTCAGGTAAATATTTTAAGTATTTTTGACAGTCACATCAAAATTAGGGCAAAACTATATGCTTCACTTGCCGAAATTTATAATAGTAACACTACAAACCTTATGAAGGCATATCAGGCTACTTCGGGCTTTTTTGATTTAGAACAAATGTATAAAAATCTGGAACATGGAGGGTAACTCTGAGTAATAGCTGGTGTAAAGACAATGTATGAGACACATTTTGTCAAAATAGTGTAAGTAAATGCTTTTTTCAACTACTCATTGTTTACAAGTGTTCAAGCATTTAGTGATCTTTCATAAATAACTTGAGCCATTAAAGTGTATCTATTGCCCTCATTCTTCTCAAAAAAAAAGTTTCATAGCTTTGGCTATGCACCGTTTTTTTTGAATCGTCTGAGAACAATATATTTTCTTGAATTGGAACATCTTATTTTTTCCAGATCACTTACCACCAAATTTATCATACGTTATGTATAAACTTACTCCTATTTCGGCAGCAGGTAGTTATGTATGCACCCAAAGTGGTGAGCAAACTTTTGTGCTCAAACAAAACCGTTGGGCAATGGGCAAAGCACAGATTACTTGTGCCACCCAAGATGAGTTAGTGATTAAAAAAAAGAGTACCTTGTCAAGTGTACATCTTATTCTCAAAAATGGCTTTGAAATAGGAAAGATTACCTTTGACTGGAAAATGACTGCCACCATTCATGTATACCACCCCAATGCCTTGTTTATTCTCAGAAAAAAGGGTATAATCAAGCCATATTTCGAATTAATTTGCACCAACCCCAAAATGCCGGTGCTGGCGTTTAAAGGTTGTATGCACTGGCGTAAACTCTCTTATGGGTATAATGTTGAGCTATTGACCTCAGATGATGACTGGTTTGATATGCAAGAGCTGGTCATGTTTGCCGTGTATGCTATTAACCGACGCACAGCTATGTCGGGCAGTGGTGGTTAAACCAATGTCAAATGATAGGTATAGACATAGGCAGGGTAATTATTAGTGGTGACACTGATGTTCCTGACCAATTTTTCAGCCCTGATTATCTCAAAGTTCCACAAATTACAGGAGCATTTGAGGCCATCAAACAGATTGTGATGAGTTATAAAGCCGAAAATGTGCACCTTATATCAAAGTGTGGGCAAGTAACCCAGGTGCGTACTTTACAGTGGTTACAACACTACGGGTTTTTTCAGGATACAGGCTTCACGCAAAGCAATATTTGGTTTTGTGAGGAACGACACCAAAAACATGCCCTTGCCTTACAAAACAACATTCGGGTTTTTATTGATGACCGCTACAGTGTACTGAAACACCTGACTAGTTTAGATCGGCTTTATTTATTTCAGCCGTCAGCACCAGAACGCGCCGCTTTTGAAGCAGAAACTCAAAAAGATAAGTTTGTTATTGTAAATGGGTGGAATGAAGTCTTGGACAGCATTCTATCACTTTAAATACATTACAACAAGCGTTTTTCGTCAAACGCTAAAAAATAAGGATACCCAAGCGAAGTCATGACTAATGATGCATTGTTTTGTGAGCATTTTTCGTCCATTAGTTGACAAGATTTTTTGATATTTTCTTCATCGAGGTGGCTAAAGGGCTCGTCTAACAATAAAAACTGAAACGGTTGGATCAAAGCCCGGATGATGGCTACACGTTGTCGTTCACCATAAGATAATAATGCTGCTTGTTTATCGAGCACATGAGTCACCCCTAACAATGCTGCCATACGTTCTATTTCTTGGGTAGCATCTTCTTTATACAACACTGATTTTACCTGGATATTTTCGCGCCCGGTAAGGTTCATAAACAATCGCAGGTCTTGAAAAACCAGCGACATCTCCTGCTGTCGCATTGCCGCCCACTCTTTGGCTTTAATTTTTGGAATAGGCACCCCATCAATAGACACGCTCCCTGTGTAGTCGTGGCGAATGCCATACAGTATATGAATAAAAGTTGATTTGCCTTTACCCGAAGGTGCATACACTTGGTAGCGTTTGCCTTGCTCGAAGCTTACCGTTGTATCCCAAATTTCAGACTTACCATCCAGCAGCCCCGACAAAGGGGCAGGCACTACTTGATCAAGAGTGATTTTCATTGTAATGATATGATAAAGGGTTGCACAAAAAAATCAATGATTGTAAGGAGTAGCAATTCTTTACAATCATTGATTTCAAAAACTATCGTGCTGATAAAAACCCTGGTACTTCAGAGAAGTTCATTTTACGAATCATTTCTACTAATGAACGTAGAGAGTTTTGGTCTTTGTTAGTAAACTCTATGATTACCTTGGTGTGTGAGATATTCTTTTTGGCAGGAGATGTTTTAATAGAAAAAGACTCTATTGGAGTATCTAGTTTTTTCAATGAAGGGCCTAAACCAAAAGGTACCAAATCCAGGTTTTCTTCAGGCAGTTTTTTCAGAATTTTTGGGGTCAAGTCGGCATACATCGAGAAGGCACTGCTCCTCCCCAGGTCTACAAAGTTTTTATCTAACCTTGCCCCCTTGTTTTCCATGACTGCATCTTTGATGGTTTTGGTCAATGAGCCAAACAACATTTTATCTTTTACAAACAAGTAATGGGTATTGTCAGCAATTTTAAAGGTATATATATCACCTTTTTTATCTAAATACTTATCAGCCACCAGCTTACCCAACAGTTTGTCCATCGACTCTACATTGTTGATGTCTGCTCCTAACAAAAACTTATAATTGGTTTTGGCAATCGTGCGCGATTCCAGGTTACCGTCTTTGTCTACAGTTTGCTCGGTTATATCTTGTTTTTTTATATCTATCAATGCAGCCATTAAGTCACCGCTTAGCATGTCAAACAACTGATCGGCGTCTAACCCCGTTTCTTTTCTCAAAAATGCGCTTACTCTTTTGGTTAAACCAAAGTTGTCTAATATACTTTTAAACCCTTGTATGTGTAACCCTAAACCAAGCAAAACCATTGGTTTTTTGGCGGGCACATGCGACAATAATTTATTATCTATTTCATTTTTGAATAAACCTTTGTATTGGCTGAGCGCTTCGGTCATATGCCACTTTATATCAGCCACTGCTCTTCCTTTTTCAAACTTGGTAATGCCTATAATGTAGTTTTCTTTGAAGTTGACTCCGGCAAAAGTAAGGTAGTTGTAATAAAATTTGAGGGTGGGGTTTCTCTTAAGCTGCTCTACGGTATTGCCCCAGTTGAGCCAGGCAGCTGCATCATAGTCTTGCTTTTCTATTTCTTCAAAGTACTTGTTGTTTGCCAGTAACGATTCGCTTTCAGGCTGATCACGTAGTTTGAGCAATTGATCTACCCATACTTTTTCGGCTTTTGGGGCATTGGCAGCCAAAGTTATCACAGCACGGTTTGCCCACCCTACAATTACTTTTCCATCAATGATCGTGTATTTCACACCTTCTGACGACTTTATTTTGAGGGGTTTTTCTTTGCGGTATTTTCTCAAAAAAGAATCGAATTTGCTTTCATCTTGCAACATGAAAGTAAATCCCACGTAATTTTCTTTCTCTTTGCCTTTTTTAGGGTTCCATTTTGCAAAAATATACGCTTTACTATTAAAATCTAATCCTGAGTTTTGAATACGCTTGGAATCTTTATCCAGCAAATCGGTAAAGCTTACCATTTTGGCTGTCATCTTCTTAAGGTTCATACAAACCACTGCGGAGGCATCTTTGGGAATAAATTTGTTGTTTTTAGGGGGTTTACCACAACTGCTTAGCACCAAAGTCATCATGACAGCTGCAAGGAGTGAATGTAGGTTTTTTGATTGATAAGTGTTTGTTGAGTTTTGCAAATAACGAAGACTATTTGAGCCATTCAGGATTCTCATAGTGTTGTAAATTTTAAAGTGCAAACTTGATGTCTACAAGTATATGTATTATTTTAATTTTTAAGAAATTTTCAACTCGATTTAGTCTTCGTATGCTTCATTTATTTTCCTTTACGTGCACTCTTTAGCAAGTCTTTTTTAAATGCATTAAACAAAACCACCAATGCGTTCTCACTTTTGTTCTTAAAATTGATGACGCATTTGCCCTGAATAGTTTTTTTGTCTTCGTTGGTAAAGTACATTCTGATATTATTGATGGCAGGAAACTTAAGATCCCTGAGTATTTTCATAAAAGTAGCCGACTGCCCAAGCTTGCTGGCAAAGTGTGCATTTGTTTGAATAGCACCACTCTTGCCCTGCATAAATTGAAGAATTCCACTATTTTGCATGCGTTGATCGTTCAATATACCTGTTCTTAGGCGAGCATTATTGGTAAAATACAGCACTTTGTTTTTTTCAATCATAAACAATTCTTTGTAAAAGGTATAATGTCCTCCATCTTTTTGTACCATACCACTTTGCAAAAAGGTTTTCATCAAACGTTTATACACGGCTTCATTCTCTACCCCTGCTGCTATTACAAAATCAGCCACTGGACGGGTTTCTTTTTCTATAAAAACCTCCTTAGTATATTCATCTATAATCTTTTTTTCGCGTTCTACCATACGTATATCGCTCAAACCAAACACCAGCTCTCCGTTTAGCATGTTAGTCAATTCCTGGAAGTTGGTTCCCAACGACCGTACACTCTTATCTACTCTTGCGTATAGTTTTTTATCTTTTAGCAATTGCTTGATCCCTTCCATACTAAAGCTGGTAGCTGCCAAAAACAAAGGGTTATCTAATGGAATACTATTGACAAGTTTACTTGTAATGGCAGATTTAAATAAATTATTATAGCTCTGTTGGGTACTGTCTCCAGCAAAATAATTTACCTCCATTTCTATTTTACCTTTTTTATAATTGGTAAACACATGACTGTAATTATCTGTCAAGTCTGCTTTGCTGGTAACTAACTGTATTGTTTTGGTTTTATTCAGTTCAGCCATATTGAGCCACAACCCCATGTCTGACTTGGTTTTTTGAAAAACCTTGAAGTTTTTATTGGCACTGAGCAGCATTTTACGCCCACTCAAGTTGTGTAACCTAAATAGTTCCTCTTTAAGGTTTCGGTTGTCTTTCAGTTTTACTGAAGTGAGAAATAACAGGTTCTTAGTATCCCAACCCAAGATATTGCCGTTGCCCAGCTCCATATACTTTACAGTTTTTTCGGTCTGAATACGCGCTGTTTTATCCATTTTTAGAATAAACTCTTCTAATTTTTTGGCGTTATTTAGCGGCAATGCTATGGCAAAATAGCCTTTATTCAAGGCTGTTTTGCCTCCAAATATATAAGGAGTCAAAAAATTGATTCCTGTATTTTTCATTTCTCCAAAGTTGTCTTTGCTTTCATTGCCCATCAATTCGCCTAACACTTCATTAATAAAAGCTTTACGACGAGGAATTTTCAAGCCAATTTTTACCATATTGGCTTTGCCTACAAAGGTAGCATTATGAGGAATTACAGTAAGATGGGTAGATTTTGTACAGGCGCTCAGACATACCATTGCCAATAGCAAATAAAACAATGGTGTTTTTATATGTTTTCTATTCATTGTTACTTATATATACAAAATTATTTTTAGGGGATGTCCCTCACGGTTAAGTTATTTGGTCAATGACATCATTGTTTGTAGGGGCTTGATCGGTGCTTCAATCCATTACTCCTTATTTTATATAATAACACATATCGTACGAAACTATTATAAATATGGGTAGTGAACTACTTTTTAACTCTTTTTTATGCAATTTCGAGAGATACTTTACTATTGATAAAAAGAGAAAAGGCTTTCAGACAATGTTGGGCCTGGCAGATAGGCAAAGTTACTATTTTGGCAGGTAAAATTAAGCTTAACCGGACAAGATTCTATTTTTTTATTTTTCAATCACTCACATGCAAAAAGCCTGGTTGACAACAAGTAATTTGTTATTAACCAGGCTCAAACACTATTGCTTATTTTGCTTTACGCCTTTTTCGTTCTGCTTGAATTAGCATAAACTCCCGGCTACTTTGCCCGGCTACTGAAGTATTTTCGTCTGCACGACGAATCAAGTAAGGCATTACAGATGCTATGGGGCCATAAGGCACATATTTAGCCACATTGTAACCAGCCTTGGCAAGGTTAAAAGAGATATGATCGCTCATACCAAACAATTGAGAGAAGTAAGTATTAGGATCGTCTTTCGCCACACCATATTGATCCATTAGTTGAGTAAGCAGCAAACTACTTTGCTCATTGTGTGTACCTGCACACAAGGCAATCTGGTGACGTTTTTCTACACAAAAAGTAATACCAGCATCAAAATCCTTGTCTGAAGCAGCTTTATTGGGTTGAATAGGGTCAGAGTAACCTTTTTCTTCGGCACGGGCACGCTCTTTTTCCATATAAGCCCCCCGCACAAGCTTGGCTCCCAGCCAATAGTTGTTTTGCTCTGCGTCTTTGTAGGCTTGCTTTAAGTTAGCCAACGATGCCACCCGATACATTTGGTAAGTATTGTATATAATGGGCATATCACGATTATACTTTTGCATCATAGTATAAGCGAGCTGGTCTATAGTGTCTTGAATCCAGGTTTCTTCACCATCTATAAAAATACGCACCTTTTTTTCGTAAGCCTGTTGGCAAACATTATCTATTCTTTGCTGGGCACGTTGCCAGGCTTGTTGTTCAGTTTCAGAAAGCTGATCATTTGCTTGTACTTTTGCCAATAAGTCAAAAGAAGCTAATCCAGTGACCTTAAATACACAAAAGGGAATTTTTTCGGGTTGCTGAGCAGCTTTTTCTATAGTAAGGATGGTTTCACGGGCAGTTTGCTCAAAACTTTCCTCGGTTTTTTCTCCTTCTACCGAATAGTCCAGTATTGTGCCTATATTAAATCTGGCAAGGGTGTCAATGGTTTTTTGAGAGTCTTCGATGCTTTGCCCTCCACAAAAGTGGGCAAATACGGTATTTTTGACCGCCCATTTTACTACAGGCAAACGGAACTTGAATGCCCATTTTACAAATCCAGTACCGGTTTTAACCATCAAGCGACGGTTCATCATAGCAAATAGCCAGTACATCTTACGTAGTTCTTTGTTTGACTTATGAGCAAACGCAACAGAAGTATCTTCAAATGATAATACTTGGTCTTGTTCCTTCGATCGTGTGATTTCCATTGTAAATGTCTCAAAAGGTTTAAGTATGTAAAGATGAGTCAAATTGCTGACTAAAAGAACGCTTTGTAATATTTTCACATAAAAAAGACGCTCTTTAACGTACAAATAACCACTCTACAATACTTTATTAGCTTACCGTAGTATTTTTTTGATCTCATTGAACTAGTGTTCATAAAATGACAGATTGAACAAGTTGTTTGCTTTACCTATTTAAACAGTTGAAAAAAGTGTTACTTGTACACCTTCTCCATTTTATGATCCGTCTCTGAGTGGCCGTTATCATATTGATGAGTAACAGTATCGCTAATGGTATACCCCGCTTTTTTATAAAAATTAATTGTATCTTTATTGCCTATATTTACAAACAAGTCTACTAGGTTTGCCCCTTTTTCCTGAGCAACTTTATCCACAAACTCTAAAGCTGCCTTGCCTAGTTTTTTACCTCTAAACTTCTTCAAAACATATACTTTACTTAGGTGAATACGATCATCCAACAATTGTATACCCAAGTATCCGGTGACTTGACCATTGAGCCATAACAAATAGTACTGGTAATGTGCTTCATTAATTTGCCTGGCAATGGTGTGAGCTGTTTGAAAAGTATCCAGAAAAAAATCTACATGGGCTGGTGGCACAATGCCCTGATATACTTCGGGCATAATCTCCTTGGCCAACTGCTCTATGACTTGATAGTCCGCAGTAGTTTTTGCTTGCTTTAACTCAATCATGATTGCATTTATTTTGAACCTCAGTTTCTTTTTGGTGTAAAACAGACCGACCGCATTATGCAAGTGTTTTCACCATTTTGTACTCTTTTTCTATATATCCATCACCATAGTCGTTATCGAGCGTTTCTACAATAGCATAGCCTAATTTTTTGTATACCTCAATGCTACCTGTGTTTTTTATATGTACAAACAAATCTATAAAATTCACCCCTTTTTCTCTGGCGATTTGGTCTATAAACCCCAACGCTGTTTTGGCCAATTTTTTACCTCTAAATTCTTTAAGCACATATATCTTACTTAAGTGAATATGTTCAGCGTGAAACTGAATGCCCAGGTAACCACCTACTTTTCCCTGAAAAGACAATAAATAATAGGTATAATTTTCTTCATTTATTTGCCTTGTAATGGCTTCAACTGTTTGGTAACTATACAAGAACGACCTGAGGTGGTTAGGCTTCACTATTTGCTTGTATGCTTCAGGCATTACTATGTGTGCTATTTGCTCTATTGTCTCAAAGTCTTCCCTGGTTTTTGCTTGTTCTAACTTAATCATTATGTTTGTTCTTTTTTTCAAAATACTGTTGATGAACGCCACCAAAACTATCTACCACATTTTTAAACTGACAAAACAAAGCCGTTTCTGCCAATAACTACATCTTCAGTTATTTTTTTAATTGATTTTTTGAAACATTCATACACAAATAAATCTTGGGTTAAACAAATATCTACCATCTTAGCTTTTACTTTACGTGAATTATGCGTGAATTTGCAAAATACCCTATTTTTGTTTTCAAAACGGGGCAAAATATTCGTATCATCACATGATCTACACTGTTTTTATTAAGTTTCATCAATAAAACTTCAAAGCTCTTGAAAAAAGGTTATAATCACCCCAAACAAGTAGACGAAATACTCGATCAACAAATCAATACTGCTATTCATGAGTATCGCAGATCGAACTTCAGGTTGCTCGTTTCTGCTTTTTCTGCGGGTTTAGAAGTGGGCTTTAGTGTGTTTCTAATAGGCGCTTTATACTCATTGTTTCACGGTGAACTGAGTAGCGCCACCCTGCACATAATCCTGGCTTTTGCCTACCCCATAGGATTCATTTTTGTAGTCATAGGCAGATCAGAGTTATTTACTGAACATACTACTATGGCTATTTTACCTGTGCTTAATGGCAGCTCTAACCTCAAAAGTTTATTGGTACTTTGGGGCATTATTCTTACGGGCAACCTTACAGGTGGTTTTTTGTTTTCATTGTTATTGGTAGATTTTACCACGGCAATGGACATCATCAAGCCTGAAGCCTTTGCTTACCTTGCCGAGCACCTCATCCACTACTCATGGAACATTATCTTGGTGAGTGCCATCTTTGCTGGATGGTTGATGGGGCTATTGTCGTGGCTATTGGCTTCGGTGAGTGACTCCAGCAGTCAAATCATTGTTGTAATTTTGGTCACCGCCACCATTGGTATTGGAGGTTTGCACCACTCTATAGTGGGCTCTATAGAGGTTTTTTCGGGCATGTTGGTCAGTCCAAAAATCACTTTCGCTGATTATCTCTCTTTTGAGATATGCTCGATTGTGGGCAATGCCATTGGTGGGGTTTTCTTTGTGGGTATTGTAAAATACGGGCAAAAAAGTGACAAAATTGAAGAGTAGCCAAATGTTATTGACTGGTTTAAACCTATTTTAAATAAAAAAGGCGTATTCTCGCAAAGAGCATACGCCTTTTACCTTGTTTACTTCTACCAAAATTTAAGGCTCTTCCAAAGCTTTTTCACCACTTTGTCTACTTCCTTACTGGCATATCCAGCACCTTTCAAAGCATCTTTGAGCCCACTTTTGCCCAATTTAAATGACTTTTTAAGGTATTTACTGGTATCTTTGGTACTTAGCTTATAAGCATTTTTCAATACCTTACCCACATCCTTAGCACTTTTACCTATATCTTTAAGCGTACCAGCGGCTTGTTCAGCAGATTGTCCATATACGTTTTTCAACGCACCTCCCACCTCATCTACTCCTACACCTACTTTGTCCAACACTTTTGCCATGTCTTTGGCCGATTGCTTATAGCTCGACTTCATTACATTGGCAATTTCGTTGGCGCTCTTACCGATCTTCTTAAAGGTTTTTGCGGTATTTTCAGCGCTGAGCTTGTATACTCCTTTCAACATATTACTCATGTCGTGGTTGCTAATACCTGCTCCGTTCAATAAACGTAGGGTTTGCTCAGCGCTTTGCTTATAGGTGTTTTTCAATGCATTCCCTATATCATTGGCACCCTTACCTATACTTTTAAAGGTATTGGTAAAGTCTTTTGTCGACATTTTAAAGGTGTTTTTCAACGCTTTGCCTATTTCGCTGCTGCTTACGCCTATACTTTTCATCATATTGGCGGCTGTTTTACCACTGTAGCGGAATCCAGTTTGCAAGGCTTTGCCTATAGCCTCGCCTCCTTTGCCAATGTCTTTCATTGTTTTTGCGACGTCTTTGGCCGATTGCTTATAGGCATAACGCAAGGCTTTGCCCACTGCTCCGGCATCAACGCCTACCGAGTCGAGAGTTTGTGCTACTTGTTTGGCCGACTGCTTGTAGGCAGATTTCAACCCTTTGGCAATAGTGGTGGCATCTTTGCCAATAGACTTCAGGGTTTGTGCCGCTTGTTTAGCCGATTGTTTGTAGGCAGACTTCAACGCACCAGCTACTGCTTCGGGCGACTCTCCTACTTCGTCCAGTATCTTAGCCACGTCTTTGGTACCAGTTTTGAAAGCATTTTTCAGGTCTTTAGCTATTTCATTTGCTCCAGCCCCCAAGTCTTTCATAATAGGCGCAAAAGTCTTGGCTGTAGTGCCATACACTTTCTTAAAAGCTCTCCCCATTTCTTCGAAGTTCTCACCTGCTTCGTGCATCAATTCGGCAGCTTCTTCTACGCTTTTCTTATAACCTTTACCCAAGACTTTTGCCACTTGCTCGGCACCTTTTCCTACTTCAACAAAGCCATCGCCTATAGCATTCATCCACTCTTCGGCAGTATCAAACAAATCGGTTACAATCTGCTTGATCTCATCAAAAACCCATTCGCCTGCCTTTTTCATATCGGCATTGGTAGCTTTCAGCTCTAGCTTAAAGTTGTGTTTGATGTCTTGCAGTTTAAAACCTCCACTAAAGTTTACAAAAGCTTTTTTGCCGTCGTAGCCCAGTTCCAGGTCAGCGTCTACGTTCAGGTCTATTTTAATCTTCCCCATATCGTCTACCACATCTCCCAGAAACCCTAACTTGGCAAGGTCTATTTTACCTTCAAATTTAAGGGTAAACTCTCCACCTGCGCCAAAGTTTTTCACCGACTCAAAGTGCCCATTGATGAGCGATTCCATAAACACTTTACCAGAAAACGCCTTGCCTGGTATTTTGATGTCAACAGTACGACTTAAGGCAAAAGCAAAACCATTTTTGGTGGCTTTCACAAAGCTTTCAGACTCTAGTCCCAGTAAAAATAAGCGTCCACTAAAGTACAAATGAGGGGGGCGCAGTTCCGGGTTTTTGAGTTCGTTTTGAAAGAAAGTAGACACCGAAAAGAAAGGTCCCGACTTTCCTTCTACGTCTGACAGTTCAAAGAAATTTTTATTATAAATCACCAGCGGCTTGTTGAGGTAAGACTGGGCAGCCACCCCTTTGTTGGTGCGTATGTCTATTTGGGTGCTCCACTCTAAGCCTAACACTGACAATGTACCGCTCATAAAATAGCCCTGTGGAAACACCAGCGTACCCATTTGTGCGCCAGCTGGTGCCAGATAAATTTGTGGGTTCAATGACACACGCAGGTTTTTGCCCACTTTTTCTATTTGATAGTGGCGCATATTATTAGGCATATCGGTCAGGCTCCACGACTTGCCTGGTTTATTTACCACAAACAAAGCAGAGGTTTCGGTAGAGGGTACCGACACTGTACCATAGGATTGGAAAGCTGCCGATATGGCCGTCAAATCCTGGTCATCAAAGTTATCAGCCTCGGTTAGAGGAATATCAAAAGGGCGGTTGCCTTTTACCTCTATACCATCCAAAATGCCTTCTATATCGTCCGGGATGTCAGTCTGAGCAATGGTTTCGGCAATATCTCCCAAAGACAAATCGCTGATGGCACCCGCCAACAAACTCTTAGAAGGGTCGGTGGAGTCGAACAATACAGCAATAGAACTGGTAAAGTCGGGTAAGTTGATGGTACCCGCAATGCCCAAACTTGGAATACCACCCCAGTTGAACCCTAAAGCCAAGGCAAGGTTGCTCAACTGCAAATCGCCAAACTGAAGGGTGCCTTTCATGCTTCCAGAGAAGAAGAAACCTCCCTTTACTAAGCTCATTGCCACATCAAACTGGCACATTTCACCCTGAATTTTCATTTGCAACATTCCAGCAAGGAATAGCTCAGGGGTGCCGTTATTCATGGCGAAACCAAACTTTGCCTGAAACGGATGCTTGCTCATAAGCTCGGTAGTATAACTCACAAACAAACGGGTGTCTTTAGAAGGATTTTTGCCTACCTGAAGCGTTACCCCCAGTTCAGGGTCAAGCCCTAAAACTTGCTTGAGTAGCTTCATTTCCTTCTTTTTAGTATCTATCTTCCACTTGGCGTATACGTTCAGCCCAGCCACCAAACCTCCTGCCTGAGCAGGCATTGGAATGTTAGACGAGGTAAGCGCAGGGTTAGCAAACTGCTCCATTCCAGGAAACTTAAAAGCGGCATCGCTATAGCTCGCCAGCACCAAGGTAAAGTCTTGTAAGTCTACCACTTTCTCAAAGGGTTCAAGAAAACTCATCCCAGGTAATTTAGATGGTTGAGCATCTAACAAAGAAAGTCCTCCAGCAACTCCCCACTTCCCCTCTACTTTTTTTATCTCGAGCGCAAAGTAAGCATCATCTTCGTAGCGGGTGCCCATTTGAAAAGCCATTCCTCCACTGTCTTTCTTAAGCAAAACAGAAGAGTTGTAGAAAGTCATATCAAAGCCACTGGGCAACGATAGTTTTTCCTTAGATAGTTTGCCTACCAACTCTTTAAAATTTAGCTCATCACACTCAGCTTTTATTTTAAAGTCCCCCGGAATGGCATAAAAACCCTTCAGACGTATATTTTTACCAATGCCTACTTCCCCTCTAAAACTCCCTCCTATTTTGCCTGCTTTAGGTATTTTCAGGTCAAAACGAATATTAGAAAACGTAAGGTTTTGTGGTCCCAGGTCTAGCGACCAACTATCTGGTTTTTCCATCAAACCACCCGAAAACGAAATAAAATTTCCAATAGACACCATCAACACCAGGTCGTTTACTACCATATTGGGCAAAGCAGGTATTTCAGGGGCAAACTTTTTCATTAAGCTTCTTATAGGCAGCGTTTGCGCTTCGCCCAACCGCATAGAAATAAGGTAAGCATCACGGCTATTGGCTTCGAGGTCAATCTCTACCCCTTCTATTTCAGTTTTACCCCAAAAGCCAGTCTCAAATTGAGGGTTGTTAAACGGGTTGTTGATCGCAAAACGACATCCAAGCTCGTTTACCACAATATGGTCGTCCCATATTTGCCAATTAAGGTTTTCCATCGCCACTTGCACTGCAAGGTAGCCAATACTAAAACCACTGTTGCCATAACTAAACGAGAAGCCCAAGTTGGTCAACTCCAGTTTTTTTAAGGCATTGAGGGGTTTGGTCATTATATCAGGCAACGTATCGCTCAAACTATTGTCACCTCCCGAAATATCGGCAAGGTCAGCAAGATTGCCTACCGACACTCCCTCACATAAAGCTTCTACAGCAATGGTTTCATCACTTATTTCTCCTACAATGTCTAGGGTAATGTCAGCTTTGGGCAGATCAAGTGTGGCTGTATATGCAGCAATTGGCTGATAGCTCTTGTCCAGATTTTGCCATCCTAGTTTTAAGGGTGTATATATTTGATAAATACTGTTTGTGAGCTTTACCCCTCCCATTGTCATATCTATGCCCAGATCAACATGCAAGTGAATTCCTGGCAACTTATTGCCCGTGAGCCAGGGAAACCCTCTCCTACTGGCTACATTTCGTTCGAGCGCAGGGTTATACATATATTTTTCGTCGGAGGGCACATTGATAAAACCGGACACCGTCAGGGCATCTGTTTCGCCCAAACTATTCTTTAAAATGCCCAGTTGCGCTGGTGGCTTCATTATACCACCAAAGTTTATCCCAGCATCCAAGTCGAGCCCCAGGGAGGTGTCATACCCAGCGTGAGAAGCTACTACAAAAGAGGCCTCTTTAAACTTCAGATCGTCAAGCAAAGACCCTGATGCTGCTGACGCATCACCAAAAGCAGGCAACGTTTTAAACGAATCGCTAAACTTCCAGAAGCCAGATGTTTTGCTGGCATCAATGAGCATATATTTCAATACAGCCCTTATCTCACCCTCAGCATCTACTGCAAAAGAAGCTGTTAAGGGCATACTCGGCACGTTCATAAAACTTGATACACCTGTAATAGTGACCAACTGTAGTTGTTCGTTGGTTTCTATACTTACTTGGTCAATGGCAATGACACTCCCTTCTTTGAAATAGACATTCTTTAAGAATGCATCAAAGTTGTCGGTAAGTTTACCAAGCGGCAGATTAATCTGACCATTGTGTGGGGTTAATTGGTTTACAAGCTCCGAAAAACCTGTGGCTACCATTATATCTTGTGTTTCCATAGTTAGTTTGCGATTAGCCTACCACAGTAGGTTCTTTGTAATGTTTTCTGAAAGGATTGTTTTTAGGATTAGAAGCAATGATGTATTGCAAATATTTATCTTCACCCAGGTCTTTAGCCCAACCAGGGTTCAAGCATACCCTAAAATTTGCATTCACTGCCTTGTCTATCAAGCCTTTAAACTCTCGCTTGACCGTTTCATAATCTCCGTTGCCATCTATGGTAATAATTCTGCTTTTATAGGCAGTGGCCACCTCGTTGTTATCGGGCAAAAAAGCAATAAAAGGATAGTCTACATCATCTATTTTTGGGCGCCCAGCCTCATCACTATGGTGTACCAAGTTGCCCATATTATACCCGCAGTTTTTTTTGAACTTTTCATTCAATATATTTTTAAGTAAAGAGAGGCGGGGAGTAATGTTACCCACCTCTGCATCTTCGTGCACTTCGGTGGCAGAGTAACTAAAGAGGGTAAGGGTAGCCGCTGGGCGCATATCCATTTCTCTGGACATCAACTCCAGCTCCTCAGCCTTTTCGGGCTTTCCATCGAGTTTGTATTGCGCCATTTGCTGCTGCACCAAAGTGCGGTCTACCCACACCGAAAACAAGTCAAAATCGGCAGTAGTGGCATATAAGTGAATAATTCTGTCACTCATATAATCATCCATATTTACTTTTTTAAAGTTAGGATCAACAAATGACTTGACAGGTAAGAATACGGCTGGTTTTTCGGGAACGGTGTAGTATACCTCCCAGAGTTTGGGCAATGAGGTATTGACAAAAGCACTTTGCCAACTTGTAAATTCGTCCGAAGTACGCAAAAAACGTTCTTTGAGGTAAAAACGATAACCTGAAGCTTCTTTGACATAATCGCCCTTGACGTGGGTCATTAGTGGCGAAAACTTGTAACAGGTTGGGGTCAAACCATTTAGCTTGTTCATTTCACGAAATAGCTTCAAACCTGAATCTTCGGGTACTTCTCTTAGCAATCTTAAGTCATTGATGAGTTCCAGACGACGCGCTTCCGAAATCACCACCTGAGTGGATTGTGCCCCAGCTTTGAACGCTTTTTTAATGCTTTTTTTCTGGCTATTTTGTCCGTCTACAGTAAGCCCCGCCTTGCTAAATAATGGATGAGTATTTACAAAACCCGCCATAGGGCCCCAGTTACAAGACTTGGCTTTATTATGAAAGCCCTTAGAGGCATATCCTTCTTCTATAAGCTTAGTGGCATACTTGCCAGGTGCTCGTGACATGATAATGGTTTTTTGTTGCTCGGCAGCATCCAAAAACTGTCTTCCATGACACTCAGGCATGCCTACTGCTTTAAGTGCATTGTCTCCTGTTTGCATCAATAAATTTGTTTAAAGTTTGTTGATTATTTTGTGATTGAGTCAGACACCTTTCCTGAGAAATCTTCTCAAGGTCAGGTTATAAAAAAAGCTTCTCAGAGATACTTTCAGGAACTGAAAGTACCACCATAAGAAGCCCGATATATTGCCATTGGCAAACCAGTGTTTACCAAAAAAATTATACTAATTAATGAATAGTTAATAATACAACCATTTGCCCAAAGTTGCAAAGCAATGTGTTTGAAAAGAAAGAAAATATTGTACACAAGAATGTGTTTTGGTGATTGTACTAAATAATACAACCACATGGAGTATAAGTATTAGGTTTGTTTTAAAAGTATAAAACAAGGCGATAGAGTTTGTAATAGTTTTTTGAAAAAAATATAGGGGAAAAACAGTTTTTTGTATCTTTTTTGGATAAAAGCTTACTCAATACAGCTGGTTTTGCAAATATGTCTTAAGTTTATCATATTCGTTGCCAGGCTTTGCATCATAACTTAAGTTTTTTTAATGACTCACGCTCTTGCTACATATACCTCATTATGGCTTATTGCTGCATTATTGCTGTTAAATATACATTTGCCTTTTGCTCAATCTACCACGACAAGTGAGCCACTACTAACCCTTAATAACTCTGATTTTGATGATTTAGACCTTACACCTTACCTTCAAGTACTTGCCGACCCTACCCACAAGTTATCATTTTCAGATATTAAACATCAATACAACCGACAGTTTACTCCCCTTCGTGGCTACCAAAAGCCTATCAACTCAAACTATACTTATTGGGTAAAGTTGAGGTTGCACAATACCAGTATTCGTTTTATCAAAGGTTTTTTACACTTAGGGGTCAATGATACTACCCATGTGTATATATATGACCATCAGGCAGCCGCTTTTCAAGATAGACAAAATACTGGGGTTATGATTGACTTTAAAGACCGACTGCATGGGTTGGGCAACTGGTACGATCAACTTGCCGAAGTACGCCTGACTCCTCAGGGCTTGTATACCATCTATTACAAAATACACAATTACCCTTCTCAGGTTATAGATTTTCAGACCAAGCTAGTAACCGACCAAAGTCAACAAGCCCATAACAAACGACAAAATTTTACGCAAGGGGTATTTCATGGCTTTTTTTGGCTTATTTTTTTCATTGCCATTACCGTTTTTATTAGTACCAAAGAGGTAGTTTATCTGTTGTTTGCCTTACAAACTATTAGTTTTTCTATAGGCTACCTCCCTAGTTATGGGTATTTAAGTTTTATAAGCCACAATAACATTCATGATTATATTATATGGCTGGTGGCAAGCCAATTAGCAGGGATTTCTTATATCCAGTTTATGCGGGTGGTGCTTCATACTCGCCAACTATCAAAGTATATAGACTATGCCCTTGTGTTGATGATTATCACCCGCTTAATGGCTTTGTTCATCAGTGGGGTATTACTCTATCAATACAAGCACGCTGTGGCTACTAATATGTTGTCAATCATCAACCTGGTAAATATGGTAGCAGGCATCACAATAATAGTGATTGTTTATAATAGGGGAGCTACTTTTGCCAAGTACCTGTTGGTGGGTAGTTTTTTGTTTTTGGCTGGTTTAACCCTCAACAGTGTCGCTTCATTGGGGCTTATTACTGATATTGAACCAGGTTTATTTTTACAGGCAGGCATTTTGTGGCAAAACATTATGTTTGGTGCTGGATTGGGACACAATATTTACCTTAATTTTAAGAAAGAACAAGAAGCCCAGCTCAAGATTCTCTCACTGGAAAAGAATGCCAAAAGAGAGCTGGAACAAAAAGTAGCAGAACGTACTCAAGAACTCAAGAAAGCCAACAGTGAGATACTGACCCAAAATGAGGAACTACAACAACAACAAGAGGAGGTATTGAGCCAACAAGACTTTATTGCGACCAAAAACAAAGAACTTGCCCGTACCAACCACAAACTAGATAGCAGCATCAGGGCCGCCAATAATATTCAGCAAGCTATTTTGCCTCACCAAAGTAAGTTTGATCAACTCCTCAACGACTACTTTATCATCTATCAGCCTAAAGATGTGGTGTCGGGCGATTTTTATTGGATCAACCCTATCAAAACTCACCCACATCAAGACACTTTTCCTCGCCCTGCCAACCCTTCAGTGCTTACCCATACTCACAAGGTAGTGTTGGCAGCAGTAGATTGTACCGGGCACGGGGTACCAGGTGCTTTTATGTCGTTGATTGGGCACATGCTGCTCGATCGAATTGTAAATGTTCTAAAGATTACTAATCCAGCAAAAATCCTGACACGTCTGGATAACGAAGTATTGAATATATTAACCAAAAACGGGGTGCATAGCGATGGAGGAATGGATATGTCTATAGTAGTAGTAGAAAAACTGCCTGATGGGCAAACCCAAATCGATTTTGCTGGTGCTAAAAGTCATTTGGTTTATGTTGATGCAAACGATGCTACCCTTAAGGAAATAAAAGGCAGTAGAAGAGCCATAGGCAGAGAAATAAAACACCCTTTGGGCTTTGAAAACCACCGCCTTACCCTGCCTGCCAATAGCTTGCTCTACCTCAAATCAGACGGTTTTACTGATCAAAATAATGTCAAAAGGCGAAAGTTTGGTACTCGTCGTCTCAAACACACCCTGGCAAAAATACACCACTTGCCTTTGCTCGAGCAAAAAGTATTTTTAAACACGCTACTGGAACGCTACATGCGCGATACCGAGCAACGTGATGATATTTTATTGATTGGAGTAAGGCTATAGACTCTCTTGTATAATGCCCCAAAACATGGCTATACCTGTAGATAATATTTCGTCTGGAAAGTCATAATCTGGATTATGTAATTGTGGGTGATGCTCGCCTGCCCCTAATCCAAACAATGCCCCTGGATAACGTTCGGTAAACTGACCAAAGTCTTCTGACCATTTCATAGGGGCAGTTACCTGTTTCAGCTCCAGTTCGTGGCTTTTGGCTACTTTTTTAATAGTTTCTACACAAGCCACATTATTCACTGCGGCAGCAAAGGCTTCAGTCCAGGCTATTTCAATGCCTAAGTCATATTTTTGAGCAATGGCTTGGGCCTGACTTACTGCCTCATTGGTAAGCTTTTGCATGTCTTTGTTTGAGAAAGTACGCAAGGTAGCCCTTACTTCGGCATAGCCCGGAGTAGTACCAAAAGCTATTTCGCCCAAAAGGGCATGGACAACAGTAATAAGTGTGAAATCTTCAAAACTGTGGGCTGTGGGTAAACCATCCAACATTTGCACAATAGCTGCCATTGCCAATGCCGGGCTTTTACCATCTTGAGGCTCAGCCGCATGCGATGTTTCTCCTATGAGCCTAACAATCATCCCTTTAGATGCTGCACTAAAAGCACCCGGTTTTACTAATATTTGATGTAATGGGCTGCCTGGTAGGTTGTGCAGCGCAAACACATAATCGGGCTGAATTGCCTTAAATTTTTCGTCGTCTAACATTTGTAAAGCCCCCTCTCCAGTTTCTTCAGCAGGCTGAAAAAGTAAACTTACCTTGCCCTTTGGCAAATCTTGTAAAAAAGGCGCCAAGCCAGCTACTATCGCCATATGCCCATCGTGCCCACACTTATGCCCCACTCCTTCGCTGATAGACTTATGGGCAAAATCATTGATTTCGGCTATGGGCAAAGCATCTAGCTCGCAACGAATCAATACATGTTTGCCTGGCTGAGCTCCTTCAAAAGTGGCTACTACACCAGTGCCTCCTACTTGCTCTAGCAATTGCTTGGGCGAGTATTTTTTAAGAAAATCAACTACCCGTTGGGCGGTTTGATGCTCTTGGTTTGACACTTCTGGGTATTGATGCAGGGTTTTGCGAAAGTGACTGAGTTGAGAGGCTGAAAGTGTTTCGGATACTGTATTCATCTTTTTGTAAAATAGTTTGATTGACAATAGTCCATAGTATTTAGTCGATAGTCCATAGCTGATTCGAGTAAATGTTCACCTTGTTAAATGCTGTAAACCAGTATTTTATATTAAGATTGCATACTCGCTTTATTTTTAAAAGTGTTTCGGTTTTATGCCTAAACACCCAATTAAATAGTTTTTAAATTCATCAATGACTGATAACCGAGCCTCTGGCGAGCTCAACAAAGTTAAACAGCAAACAACTTTGACTAAAATCACTGCGGAGCATTGATTGAGTAACTTTTGGTAATGTGTATTATAAACATATTAAGCCCTTAAGCAAAAAATGGTTTTGTAAATCTTCACAAAACCATTTAAAACAAACAAAAAGTAACCTTAAAAATCTATAGTACAATTAGGTAGTCGTTTTTGAATTTTTTTCAGTTTTTTCTTTGAAATAGGGTTGCCTTCCAACACTAAATATTCCAGGTTGGGCAGGTTTTGAATCTCAATAGGTACATCGGTAAGTTTGTTATTGATCAATGACAAGGTGGTGAGATTGGTAAGCTTGCCTATAGACTTAGGTAACTTGATGAGTTGATTGTCGTTGAGCGAAAGTACCTCTAACTGTTCAAGGTTACCCACATTTGCGGGTAATGACGTTAGCTGGTTACTGTCTAAAGCCAATGATTTAAGCTGGGTAAGCTTAGTAATTGCTATAGGAAAAGTAGTGATTCTATTATGTGATAGATTAATGTCTTTCAGGTGTTGAAGTTTGCCAAAACCAGGTGGCAAACCAGTAAGTTTGTTATACAATAAGTATAAATCTTTGAGGGTTTTGAGTTGAGCAATGCTTGCGGGCAAAAAAGTAAGGCGGTTGTGCGACAAGTGAAGTTCTTTGAGGTGCTCTAGTTCGCCTATGCTTTCGGGCACTACAGCCAGGTGGTTTCCATCTACCGAAAGGTACTTCAGGTTTTTGAGTTGGCCTATTTCTTCGGGTATACTTTGCAAACGATTCGATTGAGCATCGAGGTATTGCAGGTTTTGCAACAAGCCAATGCTTTCGGGCAGCACTGCGAGCTTGTTTTTGTTGAGGTAAAGACTCTTCAGGTTTTGTAGTTTGCTTATGCTTTCGGGCAACTCGATGAGGTCGTTGTGCCCCAGGTTTAAAATACCCAAATGTTCCAGTTTACCTATGCTTTCGGGCAAAACAGTCAGTTGGTTATGGTCAAGCCATAAATCTTCCAGATGATCGAGCTCGCCTATACTTTCGGGCAACTTAGTTAGGTGATTATGGTTGAGCCAAAGTTCATGGAGTTTTTTTAGCTTACCTATGCTTTCGGGCAAAGTATGCAAATGGTTGTGATTGAACCAAAGTTCTTCGAGTTGTTGTAACTTGTCGATCGTAGAAGGCAACACCTCTATCTTGTTGCCCGAAACCCCCAACACCAACAAACCAGGGAGGCGGTCAATGCCTTTGGGTAAACTTGTGAGTTGTTGATTGCTTATATTGAGTTTGTGTACAGCTTCAGGATTTTTAAGGGCGTCTTTCATAGACTTATACCCTTTGTATTTTTGTGCTTGGGCAGCAAACATAAATACTATTAGAAAAGAGAAAGAACAAAAGAATGTTTTCACAGGAATTGTCATTGGTTTAACACAAAAAAAAATACACCTGGTTAGGATTGCCAGATGTAGATTCCTTTTTCTGTACAATAAAAGCACCAATTTGGCTTATTCCAGCATTTTTCCTGTTTTTGGTGAACATTATGTAATGATCACTTTGTGGGGCGTCACCTGTAGCAATGGTTATTTAAGGTGATTTATCTGTGCTGTAAATCTTCGCCAAGGCAAACACTGGGGGTAAATAGAAACATTTAACTAAGTGGGTATTAACAAACATAAATCACTGATTACAAACACTTTAATCCAAAAAAACCTCTTGTAAAAGTGTTCGTTTTTAGTTATATTTGTTACATATTCTCACGGTGAGAATTAGCCCAAGAGGTAAGTTTTGACCGACCTCCTCAAGGGCTTTTTGCAAAATATAAATTTTACAGTATGCAAGGTATGAAATTAAATTTGCCTGCCCAACCAGAAGCGATTCCATCATCAATGATTGACTTGTTTGCCCAAAGTTTAAGGGTACGGCTAGAGGTGGTAGTGTTAGATGCCGAAATTCCGCTAGAGCACTTGCGTCATCATCGTCACAAACAACTCAAAAATTATTTGCAAGCTCATCTCACAGAGGTGCAATATTTATTCAACAATTTTGAGCTGCTTGAGTCGCTACGTGTCAAAAAAGAATAACTCTACTGCCCGGTTCTTATCAGGAGTCGGGCTTTTTGATTTGATCAGCCATTTTTTGAACGTCTATTACAGAAAGTTCGGCAATACGCGCTACTTCTTCCAAAGGCATCTTGCCTGATTTGAGTAAGGCAATGACCATTTTAACTACGCCTTGTGTAATACCCTTCTCTATTCCTTCTTGATGACCTTTTTCTATTCCTTCTTGTTGGCCTTTTTTCACCCCTCTTTGGTAAAAAACATCCTTTTCAATGTCATAAGTAAGTCCCATATATTCTAATGTTTGTTCGGTTTCAATTACTAAATTTCTCAATCGGGCAAAGGTAGCAAGTTGCCTGATATACTTTTGTAACGTACCAGGGTCATCAATTAGTTTGACAATTTTTGAAATTATTTGTTTCAAAACAGTTGATACTTTTTTTTGCTGAAAATCACCCAGTACCGCCAGCAAGACTTCTTCAGGAATATCTGATTCAAGCCATTGGGTATAACTGACTTGCCTCAAGTCAAGCAATTCAAACCCTGTAAAAACCTCTTCTGGCTTTAGGCGAGTACGCATTTTGGGCGGTTTGCTGCCTACATAAATCACAAACTGGCGTATGGGAAGTTTATATTTCTGTCGCAAAATAGCAAAATACAGTTGCATTCGCTCTGCCATGCCCTGTTCATCGGTAGACTGAAATTCCAACTGAATAATCATTTGTTCACCCTTAGGTGTCGTTATTTTTCTCAAAAAATCAGCTTCTCGCTCCAGCGTAGTTTGCAATTTATCTTTGAGTTCTTCACTGCTTGCTACTTCTATACCTAAGTAGGTTTTGCTCAAAGACAAAAAGTGTTCGCCAATGTTTTCCTTAAATATCTTGTCATATTGATTGCTCATATCATAGCTTTTGCTCAGTTCAAAGCTACCACAATAAAAACATTTAGACACAATATAAAATCAAAATGTTTAATTTATTTTTTTCATCAAACTCACCCAGAGCTTGTTTAAACTTTCGCAGAATTACTTTACTACACCGCTAAAGTTTATCCCCGACTCGACACTTGACTAAGTACCAGAAATATAAAATTGACTCACAAAATGATTGGCAAATGAATTAATAAGACCAATCTTTGTGTAATTAGAACTTCAATTTAAGCAAAGGCTATTTATAACCTGTTAATTATCAATTATTTAATCACAATAAACAAAAATAATTGGCACACGTTATAAATTAATTGATCTATTCATTTCCAAACTAGTTGAACAATGGCAAAACAAAAAAAGACTGAAAAAGAAAAATCGGCAAAAGCGACTACAACAAAACCTGTAGCCAAAAAAGAAGCGACCAAACCAGCTCCAAAGGCAAATACTGCAAAAGCAAAGCCCGCAGCAAAGAAAGAAGCGACCAAACCAGCTCCAAAGGCAATTACTGCAAAGGCAAAGCCCACAGCCAAAAAAGAAGCGACCAAACCAGCTCCAAAGGCAAATACTGCAAAAGCAAAGCCCGCAGCAAAGAAAGAAACAGCCAAACCAGCTGCAAAGGCAAGGCCCGCAGCCAAAAAAGAAACAGCCAAACCAGTCAGCCAAGCTATAGCTGAAAAAACAAGCAATACAGTTTTTATAGGTTCTATCAGTGATGTGGCAGCTGTTCAACCGATCACAAATATTTTAAGCTTCAGCTTCTTGAGCAATATCCTGGAAGATATTTGTAATGTAGCACAAGGTTTAACCAACAAAGAAGAAAGCATTACACATACTATAAAACAGGTAGCCGATACTTTAGCTTAAGCACAAAAAAGGGGCTGTATCAACCAATACATCCCCATTAGCTTCTTTTATTTTTTATATCACATCTTTATTAATGCAGCATAAGCAGCCTCCTTTGCTTTGAGTTCTTCGTGAGTACCCCGCTCTACAATTTTGCCATAACGCAGCACAATTATTTCATCACTATCACGAATGGTACTTAAACGATGAGCTACTACCAATACTGAGCAAGAGCGACGGCGGATGTTGTTTTCTATTTCTTTCTCAGTCAATGGATCGAGCGCACTGGTTGCTTCATCCAACACCAGTACCGACGGATTACCTACCAGCGCACGGGCAATCTCCAGGCGTTGCCGTTGTCCTCCGCTCAGGTTTTTGCCAGCTTCGGCAATATACCCCTCATAACCATCTTTACGTGAACCTATTACATCATGAATACAGGCATCTTTAGCAGCTTGTGTAATCAAATAATCAGGAATGGTATTGTCCCATAAAGTCAATATTTCTTTGGTAGCACCTTCAAACAGAAAAATGTCTTGGTCTACCATAGCCAACGAGTTATTGACTACTTCACGTGGGATAGAATTTCGGGGTTTGCCATCTAGTAATATCTCTCCACTCCAGGGTTGATACAACCCTGCCAACAACTTGGCAAGAGTAGATTTACCGCTACCCGATCCACCTACTAAAGCTACCCGTTCACCAGGTTCTATTTTTAGATTAAAATCTTCTATCAAAGGCTCAGCATAACGACTGTAGCCAAAAGTAACATTACGAAACTCAATATATCCCTCCAGTTTTTTAGTAATAATGCTGTAGTCAAAACTTTGACCATGCTCAAACTTATGCGCGTTTTGCTCGGTTTGCTCGTCAATAGGGGCTTTCATTATATCATCGAGGCGGTTCATATCGCCCTTAGCTTCCTGTAGCTTTCCACCCAGGTTTACCAGGTTTTCTACTGGTTCTGAGAAACTCGCCATCAGGCTCTGAAAAGCCACCAACATACCAATGGTCATGTAGCCATCCATTACCCGTATACTGCCTAGAGTCAATATAGTAATGGTAGTAAGTGCACTCAGTACAGTAGGCACTGCATTGAGGAATATACCCCAGCTTGCATTTTTTTGTTCAGCATTGACCACCTTGGTCATATAACCCGCCCATTTTCTAAAAAAATCATCCTCTCCTCCACTTGCTTTGATCGTTTCTATCATTTGCAAACCACTCATAGCCACACCAGTCAATTTACCTTCTGCTTGTTGAAACTGACTATAACTTTCTTCGCGTTTCTCTGCCACTAATCGAAGCGCCAGAATATTGACCAAAGCAAACCCTAAGCCTACCAATGACAATACCACATCGTACTGTAGCATAATTACAAAGAAAAATACGATGAGCAGCAAATCAAGAAAATTGCGGGCAAACTGCCGAGAAAGCAATTCTGAGACATCACTGTTGGTTTCTACTCTTGAGCCAATATCTCCAGCGTAGCGTTGTTGAAAAAAATCGACAGGCAACCGCAATACATGCCAAAAAAACTTTGAAGAAGTAGCCAGACTCATTTTGGTTTCTAAACGCAGTAAATAACGGTTTTTGAGCCACTCAAGCACCCCCTGGAGCAACGCTGCAACCCCCATACCCATAATCAATGGAATGAGCCAATCATTAAGCCCTTCTACCAGAATTTCGTCTACAAAGAGTTGTAAAAATACAGGAATGGCAAGTCCTGGTACAACCATCAATAGCCCCACCAATACTACAAACAGCAAATCTTTTTTATAGCCCTTGATACGTTCTCTAATGGCATGCCATATTTGGGGTTTTCGTCCACCTTTCGTAAAATGTGGCTCAGGCTCAAAAGTAAGGACTACTCCAGTAAAAGCTTCGTCAAACTCGGCATAAGATACCACCCTGTGCCCTTGAGCGGGGTCGTTGAGATATACCCGATCTTTGCTTCGGTTGATGCCTTCCAGTACCAAAAAATGGTTAAAGTTCCAGTGAATAATAGTGGGCATAGGCATTTGCAACAACTCTTCGGGGTCTTTGCGATAACCTTTGGCTTTGAGCCCCTGCTTACGAGCAGCTTTTAGAATATTACTTGCCTTGCTACCATCACGAGTTACATCACAATCGTAGCGCAATTGCTCTAAAGGTAAATATTTGCCATAGTGCCCCAACACCATCGCCAAAGAAGCAGCTCCACATTCTACGGCTTCCATTTGCAGCAAATTGGGGGTTTTGGCTCTTTTAGTTTTTTGAACCTTAGCCGTAGTATTTATCTTTTGTTCGCTCATAGTATAGTATGCTATAGATCAACGGGGATTGGTTTGAATAATTAATTGCTCAAACCAGGGATGAGCAAGCCTATAGGTTTTTCTTTTTTAATGATAATATTTGCCGAACACAAGGTTCCTGCATTGATCTTGATTTCAGGTGATCTTTGGGTGGTCCATACATAACCACTATAAGCAGTAGAGTCCTGCTCTAAAGCTACAAACACCGCAATTGGAGGGTCTTGTCCAGTAAATGCCTGCACCAACTCCTGATTACCCAAGATACGGGTCATACCATATTTGGTAGAAGGGTAACCCGACACTTGTACTACTTTACCTTTGATGTAACCAGTTTCTTCTATTTTGACTGTAGTGGGAGCTATTTTTACTTCCATCCCTTGAGCTACTTTTTTACCGTCTTCGGGCGGAATATAAATCACAGCTTCCAAACCTTCGTACTTATGGTCTTCTACCTCAAGACTTATAATAGGCGCCCCCTGCTCTACAAGCTGGCCTTTTTTTGCCATCAACTCTATCACTTTGCCTTCGTAAGAGCTTTTGATGTAAGTCAGTAGATTAAACTTTACGTTCATTTCACTGATATTCCCTCTCAAGTCATTTATATCTGACTCTAGTGTTTCCAACTCTTGGTCTTTTACCCCTGGCAAGGCAAAAATTTGTTGGTTATAACGCTGTAACACTGTTTCTAATGAGTCGTAACGGGTTTTAGTGGTCAGATAAATCAAGTGTGCTTTGTCTACTTCGGCTTTGGGTATACGCTTCCTCTGTAGTAACAACTCCAGGTTTTTAAACTTCAACTCTTGCTGCTTGAGCAACCGCTTGATTTTGCCCTGTTCGTTGTCTTCCAATGCATACTTTGCCTTCAGTAGCTGTTTTTTCCTGGCTGATTTTATGGTATAATTGATAATTCGGTTACGCTTTTCTTTCAGGTAGGTCAGCTTTTCTTGAGCGTTTTCTATTTGCAGTCTTAGTTCTGGTTGTGCTACAATGGCAATGGTGTCATTCTTAGAAACACTTTCACCTTCGCGCACCAATACCTGGCCTACAATACCTGAGCCCATAGAAGTAATGTCAGCAATGCCTCCCGATTGAATCAATATGCCCTTACCCCTGACAGTTTTGGGTAGCTCACCAAAGAAACTCCACAACAACAAGGCAAAGATAAGCCCACCCAAGGCAATCAGAGCCAACCAACTACGGGTAGATGTCACCTGTACCAACTCTTGTATGTTATCGGGCGAAGACAAGCGTTCTAAAGCCTTTTCCCGAAAAACCTGTTTTTTTGTGTCAGCCATGTATTTTGTTGATTAATTGTTTAAATAGTAGCAACTTAAGTGATTAGTGACAAGCGACAGTTAGTGAGTGATGTTGAACATTTGACCTAAACTTGTCATGCAAAACCAATGTTGGGTTAACACTTGCTTGTGAACAGTTAGCATAAAATAAACCAAAACCCATACAAATAAAAAAGACTTTCCACAAAATGCAGAAAGTCTTTTATCTATTGAATAATGGATTAAAATATATAATGATGTTTAACGGAATCTTCTCTTACGGCAACGAGGACCTTTGCCTCCACGACGACGACCAATATGGGGGCCACGGCGGCGGCGGCGGCGCCTTCGTCCAGCTCCTCCGGCAACTGCCTCAAGCTCATCTTCACTTAGCTCACCATCTTCATCTTCAGTTTCCAACGATGGAATCAACAAGTGCCATTCGGTCGCTGTATTTTCGTGAAAATATACCTTAAACTCGTCAGGTACATAAAAATCTGGAAGCTCTTTTGCCAACACACCTTTGGGGTCTATCATCAGCAAATCTTTGAAACTTTTATCTGCCATTGCCTTGTCTAACACCACTTCCATTGGGTCATCATCGGGCATGTCTTCTCCCGAAACTTCAGCATCAGGCAATAAAATAATGTGCATTTCATTGGTGGTGTTCTCATGCACGATGAGGCTTACATTATCAGGAATGGTCACACCAGAAAGTTCTTGTGCAAGGGCTTTACGAGGATCTTTTTTGAGGGCGTTTCGGAAGTTGGTGTCCGTAATCAACTTTTCCAAACTACCGAATCTGTCTAATATCTCTTGTTGGGTCATAATGAAATGATTGTTTAGTAGTCATTTTTTTTAACTACGTGATAACTCTGTGAATAGTTGTTGTTGTAAACGGCTAAAGCAAGCCGTTTGTTGGATTAAAACTAATACCATCAATTATTTATAAATTGATAACCCCAGGGTTACTTCAAAACGAGAAATATCAGAAGAAAGAGTTTCGTTAAGGCTTGTTAACTGTGTAGAGCTTGCCCCGTCAGCTGTAAACCTGCTTAAGGTACCCATAGTATAAGACAAAGCCAGACCAATTCCCAGATTTTGGCTAAACATCAAATCCCATCCTGCTGTCCAGGTAAGCCCAAAGGCGTTTGATTTGACCACAAAGTCATCCCCAAAGAAATTTACCCGATTGGTATAATCTACATACCCCATAGCAAACCCCAGGGTATATATATTTTTGGCATTGTTTGATAAGATGCGTGTAGTAAACGAAGGTCCATAAAATAGATTTACCATATTCTCTGCATAGTCTTTGGTGGCAGAGGCACTATTGTTTTGTAATACCGATACTGTGGTAGTAGCACTTGACTGAAATGAAGCAAACTTGATCCCCCAACCTGTAAACTCACTAGTAAAATAATATAAATCGGCTCCATACTGTAGCCCCGACTGCATCTGCTCTCTTGCTTCGCTTAGGTTGGCATTGGCTTCTCCAGTATTGCTCCCCGTCAAAAAGCTCATTCCACCTCTCAGGCTTAGCCTTAACTTTTTGTGGTCTTCCAGGTATTTAATCTCATCCTTTTTTGGAGTATATTGAGCAAAAGTAAAGTTTGTAATGAGTAAGAATAAAATAGTGTTAGATAGTATTTTCATAATGCAAGAATATTTTAATAAAGTGAAATAATACATCTCGCTATAGTGCCATTAGTATTATGATTGATTTACTGGTGCATTCCACTATTTCTTTTTTATTTTTCAAAAAATAAAAGAAAAGTTATATGCTATCTAACCACTTTTTTATTCTAAATGTTGAGGTTTTAAGCTTATATTTTTTGGTTATTCCTTACTGTTTTTTTATATCAGAAAAAATTACTATATTAAAAGTCGGCTCGCCTATTGTACCACTACTAAATACTGATAGTGAGTTCATTAAAAAGGAAATATACTCTATTATAATAGGCACATACACGCATAAAAAATCCCCACAAAGCGCCTACCTTGGTACTTTGTGAGGAAAATATATTTATCCCAGTTTTTTTCTCTAAAACCTGATAATATTAGTTAGCTTTAGTTACTATTACTTTTGCTCTATAATTGGCTTTGTTGATGGTAGTACCTACACTAGGGTAAGGGGTTACTTCTACCAACTTAACTACATAGTCATTGATAGTGGTCTGAGCCAACTCAGGTTTTCCAGCTTCTTTAGTCAATGTAAATCCAAACCCACCTACTTTGAAGTTTACTTTTACATTGCCTGCCCAAATGCACTGTGCACCTTCAGGACATCTGCTATCTTCTACCTCGTTGAAGGTAAGATCAAAATCCTTGATGTTGACAGTAGTTCCATAGCTCATTTCAAACTCGTTACCAAAAGAAGGTGATTGGGTAATAACAAGGGTAGCCTTGTATATACCTTGGTTTGTTGTACCTGCTACTGGGTAAGGTACTACTTTTAATAGTTCGATGGTAAAACCTTGGTAGTCAAACCTTGCCAACTGAGGTTTACCTGCTTCAAGAGTTAAATCCATTTTTTGGTCATTATTGGCAACAAACAACAATTTTACTCTGCCAGCAGATATACAGTTGGTTCCCTCTGGGCATCTGCTATCTTCCATTACCTCTTTGAATTCAAGGTCGATTGCGCCATTTCTAAACCTGGCATTTGCTCCCAACTTCAACTCGAAAGGAGTATTTAAAACAACTTTTACAGGTGCTGCATCTTTGGTAAGTACTAAAGTGGCTTTGTAGGCGCTTTTTGGAAACTTTATATTCACTGCCGGATAAGGGTTTACATCTATCAGCTTTAAAGTATAACCATTAAAAGTTCTCTGTACAGGTGCAGAGGTAGGCAATACGTTTACAGTTTCAAGATCAAAATTAAAATACTGACCTTGGTAAGCCGAAAACGATACTTTAGCTCCACCAGCGCGTACACACATCATACCTTTTGGACATCTTGCATCTTGTACATTATCAAGACGAATCACAAATCTTGCATCCAATGAATAGCGAATGTCATCTAATCCAATCTCAAAAGGAATACCTAGTTGAATCGCCCCACTTGTTCTGGCATTTGGGTTTGCCTGAGCATTGTCCAAAACGGTTTTTAACTCACCTGATTTTTGTGATTGCTTTACCTTAGCAGGGGCTACATTCTCTTTTTTAGCACAGCTTACTATAAAAGCAGTAAAAACTACAAATAATACAATTTTCTTTAAAAATAACATGTTTTAATGGTTTGTTAGTTGTGATGTGTATATTATTATACCTTTCCTTAATTACCACATATAATCAATATTATATGTAACAATCTGGGCGCAAAGGTAGAAATACATCTAAAAAAACAAAACTTTATTTCAGCTTTCACAAAACCATAAAAAATGATTTAAAATAACATTCATAAACCCATAATAATTTAATACAAAATAATATATTTAAACACTCTATGATTCACCTAATAAAACAAAGGTTTTTATCACCAACTGAATAGTTTTTAATGGTCTAAAAACCTAAAGAAAACAAAGGAAAGTGAGGTAAGTTGATAGTAAAAAAACACTTAAACTTAACATGAGACACAAGAACTTACAAAACATAAGTTGAAACCTATGAATACTACTAAAAAGAAGGGAAATGTGGCGCTTACAATAAAATTAAAATTGCACTTTATAAATTTTATTCAGTTATTAATTTCAGATAGCTCAACTTTACCTATACAATGTTTTGGGAAAGAACAATTGACAAAATAGCAGGAATATAAGAGTAAAAAACCCCTAGAGTAAGTAAACCCTAAATACTTACATAATTAGGGTTTTATTTTTGGGTGTTAAGTAATGCTGCGTTCCTCTATCAAGGGTTACATTTATTTTTATGATAATGAACTCTTTTCCTTAAATCACTATTGAGTGGACACCTAAAGTACACAACAACGGCCATAAGTTCTTTTTTACATATCGGAATATAGCTATCCAGCCTTGAATATTTGTTATCCAAATGCAATACAGCTCTTATACGAGTCTTACTAATAGCGGGCTTGTCTACGTACTTTACGAATAAAAAACCAACGCACCATTAGACCTACAAACATTATAATAACCCCAAGTAGAGTCAGGTAAAGTTCGGCCATGTTATTTTCCCAAAATTTATCTATACGGGCATTGTGAGGGTTGTATTTGTGATAAATTACATCTACCTCCTGACCTATTTTATAATTAAACAAGTCTACGTTTACTTCCAGTTTACTTCTAAATCTGATTTCTTCGTCTTTTTTGGTTGTAAACTTCACAAAAGGAAAGCGGTAAATTGCCTTGGAGCCTATCTCATATACTGTGCCTTTCGTTCTAATACCATTTTTTTTCAGGTTCTGGGTTTTTTGCCAAAACGTAAAGCCATAGATGGCTACTCCACCTCCTAAAATAAACAACACAACTCCTACATAAGATACTCGTCTGTATGCGCTCATAATGATCGTAATTTTTGATTAACCTTGTCTATATTCCACCCACTTCTTTGAAACATTGAGCGTTTCACCAAAGATGGCTTCACATAGCATCAACAAATATATTAACTACTAAAAGATAACTGCTTTGTGCCAAACACTCCTGTAGCACAACCAAAAAAATAAGTCTTAAAATGCGCATCTAGTCCGGCTTCAAGTAAAAAACGATGAAACTGACGGGCATCACCAAAGTCGCTGCAATATTTACCCAACATTTGATAATCGGTCGCATTGCCCAAAAACACCCTCCCAATGAATGGAATAATTACTTTGAGGTAAAACATATAAAAAGGTTTCAGCAACCAACTGTTGGGTTTTGATATTTCTATAAGGGCAAAAGCCCCACCTGGTGCCAATACATGGGCTATTTGCTGGGCGAGCCGCTGTTGTTGGACAACGTTGAAGGTTTTGATACCAAAAGTAGACACTACAAAATCGACTGAATTACCCTTCAGTTCACCTTGTAATACATCAAGTGGTTGGAGGGTTATATTTTTCACCTTGAGTTGCTGTAGACGTTCACCCGCTTTTCGGTTCATTTCGTCTGAAATGTCTACCGCGATAATCTGCCCCTGACTACCTACTTTGCGTTGAATCACCCCCCAGGCTTCTCCCATGCCCGACATGAGGTCATAGCCTTTGGCCTGAGAACCAATGGGCGGCAAATCACTGATACACTGCCGCCGCCACCTTTCGGTAAAGCCAAAAGAAGACAAATAGTTGGCAGTACCATAGGTCTTAGACATACGATCAAACATGCCTTTGACATATTGTGGATCATAAATATCGGTAGAAGCCTTCTTCATAAAAACCAGGTTTATTTCCAGAACTCAAATGTTTTTTTTTAGTAAAGCACTCATGTCCCGTGAGAAATCATAAAATACGCACTTGTTTACAACTTCCCTATTGTATGTCTCACTTATTTTTTATCGGTGAGCGGTATACTGGCTGGGAGCCACACTATTTTGCAGCATTGCATAATCGTCTGTTGTCAAAGCAGGCACTTGGTTTCCATTAGTGCAATCTCTTAGTTGCTCATTGGTGCGAAACCCCACTACTGCTGAAGCCACCACAGGTTTTTGCAACACATATTGACAAGCTGTAAGGGCTGGGGTTATCTGATTTTTACTCCCTATTTTTTGTATTGTTGCCGCCACATTTTGTATAACTGTTGTTGAATGATCTAAATACGACTGAGCAGATTTGCCTGCAAGCAAGCCTTTAGCAAGCGATCCACGGGTAATTACTGATACCTGACGCTGGTAGAGTAAGTCTAAGCAAGTTTCTTCAGGGCGACGATCGAGTAAACTATATTGCATCATTACACTGTCAATATTCGAGCGGCTTACATATTCTCTGATTACATTAGGACGAATAGACGAAATACCATAAGCCCTTATTTTACCGTGGGTTTTCAATTGCTCAAACGCTTCTATTACCTCATCTATGGGGTCGTCTATAGTACCTCCATGCAGTTGGTATAAGTCTATATAATCAGTACTAAGACGCTTTAGGCTATTTTCTATGGCGGTGATGATGTAGTCTTTACGTGGGTTCCAGTTCCAGGCAGTGCCTTCTGCATTCCACTGATTGCCTACTTTGGTAGCAATAATTACTTCTTGGCGTTTTTGCCCCAAGGCACGGCCTAGTAAAATTTCATTTTTACCTTGCTCGTATAAATCGGCAGTATCAAAAAAATTAATCCCCAAGTCTAAGGCTTCTCTTACAACACGTACTGGTTGGGCTTGCGTACTTTGTAACGACATACACCCAAAAGCTATTTGGCTTACTTGCAGGCTCGAGCGCCCTAATTGATTATATTTCATATTTAAGTTGGCTACTTACTAAAGATTACAACAAAAACAACTGATAGCTCATGAATTAAGGCAAGTTTAGATGATCAAGTCCAATGAAAACTTTGTAACTATATTGATTGTTTTAGCCCAAGGGCAAAAGAAGATACTCCACTACTTTTCAACCGATCTCCAACACGTGTAGTTGACGTAAAATAACAAATACAAAACTTTGGCTGAACTTCAGTTGACTGATTCTAAACAACCCTGTGAGTTTGGTAAAACTGCAAAAATAACCTACTCTACCAAACATCACCACTGATCGATATAAGTTGAAATAAACAAGTATTTTATTTCCTTGAAGCACTTTATTTTTTCTGTTTTATTTAGCTTTGCTCAAACACATAAATTAATTATTTATTTCCATGAAGTCATTACTACTTATTTGCTCTGTATTTATTACAGCCCTGACTGCCTGCCATCGCTCCTCTACCAATACTACAACAAAACAAACCCAACCAAATAATACTCAACCAACGCCTGTCAAAGCTCAACAATACTTGGTAGTGCTTGGCATAGCACAAGACGCAGGGTATCCACAGGCAGGTTGTACTAAAGATTGTTGTAAAGATGTATGGCAAAACACTCACAAGAAAAAACTTGCCGTAAGCCTGGGGGTTGTAGACCAACAAGAAGGCAAAAAGTGGATGATAGAAGCTACCCCTGATTTTCGTGAACAATTACAGGTATTGAATAAGTTTCAGGCTTCAAAGTCTATGCTTCCTCAGGGCATTTTCCTTACCCACGGTCACATAGGACACTATAGTGGACTTATACACTTGGGAAGAGAAGCCATAGGAGCCCAAGGAGTATCGGTATACGTTATGCCACGAATGAGGCAATACCTCACCAATAATGGTCCCTGGAGTCAATTAGTGAATTTGAAAAACATTCATCTCCAACCTATTCAGGCAGACTCCAGCCTTCAGTTAAGCCAACAAATCCAAATCACGCCTATACAAGTGCCTCATCGTGGTGAGTTTACCGAAACAGTGGGGTATCAAATAAAGGGTAGTAAAAAAACAGTGTTGTTTATTCCTGATATTAATAAATGGCAAAAGTGGGAGCTAAAATTGACAGAAGTAATTAAAACAATAGACATTGCTTTAATTGATGGTACTTTTTATAAAAATGGTGAAATAGCGAACCGCGATATGTCACAAATTCCTCATCCATTTGTAGAAGAAACCACCGCTTTGTTGAAAGATATGCCTACCTCAGAAAAATCTAAAGTTTATTTTATTCACCTCAACCATACCAATCCATTGATCAACCCTGATAGTAAAGAAAGAAAAGAAGTAAACAAACAGGGGTTTAATATAGCACAGGAGGGGCAAATCATTCGTTTAGATCAATGATTATTTAGAAACACCCCATACTTGGCATAATATTTTGTATAGGGTATAATAAAAAAAGGCAGATTTTAAAAAAATCTACCTTTTCAGCGAAACTATCTTCAAACTTTTACTAAAACTTACTTTGTTAAAACTATCAACAATAAACTTGCTGATAATCCCATAGAAGAGCCTATGTGTCTATACTAAGAACCGTTTTATTAGTCTAATTATTGTATTATTTAAAAAAAAATTATTTAATTGCCCTTTAGTTTTGTCTCTATCAATTTCACAATATCACTCGCAACTTCTTTTTTAGACTTCAAAGGCAACTGATTTACAGCATCTTTACCTCTTTCTATAATAGTAACCTTGTTGGTGTCATGCCCAAAACCTGCCCCTTTTTCATTTAAAGAATTTAGTACTATCATATCAAAGTTTTTCTTTTCCAACTTGCGATTGGCATTTGCTAACTCATCCTGGGTTTCCATAGCAAAGCCTGTAATCACCTGGTCATTTCGTTTAATAGCTCCTAGGGTTTGGGCAATATCTACTGTACGCACCAGCTCAATTTGCATTCCCTCCTGCCCTTCTTTCTTCTTGATTTTTTGGTTTGCCACAGTTTTTGGGGTAAAATCGGCTACTGCTGCTGCCAATACAACGGCCCTTGATTGGTCAAATTGTGCACGGGTAGCTTCAAACATTTGTTGGGCTGAGGTTACCCTTACTATATTTACTCTGGGATGGATGAGGCTCAACTTACTTGGTCCGCTTACCAGCGTAACCTCTGCGCCTTGTTCGGCAAGGCGCTCAGCAATTGCGTACCCCATTTTACCAGTAGAATGGTTTCCAATATAACGCACTGGGTCTATAGCTTCATAAGTAGGGCCTGCAGTTACTATAGCTTTAATGCCTGCCAGAGGTTGTTCTTGGGCAAATATAGAAGTCAAAAAAGCCACAATATGCTCAGGTTCTGCCATTCGTCCTTGCCCTACCAACCCACTGGCAAGCTCGCCATGCTCGGAAGGAATAACGGTGTTGCCAAAAGCTTGTAAAAGCTTAAGGTTATTTTGAGTAGAGGGATGCTGGTACATGTCAAGATCCATAGCCGGGGCAAACAACACCGGACACCTTGCCGAAAGATAGGTAGCCTGCAAAAGGTTATCGCACACCCCATGAGCACACTTTGCCAACACATTGGCAGTGGCAGGTGCTATCAGCATTACATCAGCCCAAAGTCCTAAATCTACGTGATTGTTCCAAGTTCCGGTTTTGTCTTTTACAAAATCTGACAATACTGGATTTTTGGAGAGGGTAGACAAAGTAAGAGGAGTGATAAAACCTTGAGCTGCTTCGGTCATAATAATTTTCACTTCTGCACCTTCTTTTACTAACAATCGGGTTAATAAGGCTGACTTGTAAGCGGCTATGCTTCCGCTTACTGACAACAGTATTTTTTTACCTTTCAGCATTTGTTAAAAGCTTGTTTTTATAATGTAATATGAATAAACAGGCATGTCTATTGAACTATACCAGCATTGCCCGTGCACACAGGCGAGTTATCAGGGCAATATTACTACTTTTTTATTACTCTGTTTCTCAGGTTTTCACTGAATAGCCCTAAAACAAAGAAATTATGGGCTTGAAGGCAAATAAAAAGCACCACGAGTTGTCACGGTGCTTTTTATTATAAATATCTGATTATAAAAGTATTACTTCTTATGTTTGAGCTGGTAGCACCACATTAAAGTGTGTATGGAAATTGTCACTAGTGAACAAAAAACAGGTAACTACCTGATTTTCAAAGTAAATCAAAGTAAACATCCTTTGTCATTGGCTACAAAAAACAAATGACTCGTTTATTTTTTTACATCTAAAAAAATGCTTTTAAACACTGTTTTTAAGGTTTTAGAAAGCTTTTTCAATCATACACGGTTAAAGGTAGGACTACCTTTGAGCTTACAAACCTCTCCTCCTATCAAAAATGTATGATTGCTTGGTTTAGTCATTTTGGTTATGGCATTTATCTAGTACTCTGGACACTAAATATGTAAAGCGCTATTTCACGCCTTTTGTTCACTAGCTTCTCTTCAAAAATATCCCATAGCTACGGCTATGCTCAATTTTTGAAGATCGCCAGTAACCAAAACCGAGCTTTTCGCGAGCTCAACGTAGTTAATCCATCAAAATTTCTACTTTACCTACTCAGAAGCCAGAGCACTAGCTAGCCATTTACTGCATTCAAAATCTTTGTTTTAACTACCTGAATTAATACCTTCCAATTCAATGCCTGTAAATTAGGTCTACATCTATTTATTTTTTGTCGCTTGGCTGGTACAGCTCCCCGCCTATCATAAAGGTATGCTTGCCCGAAGCAGCAATTTGGGTAATTGTTTCCATCATTTTCAAAAACTTGATGTTTTCGTTATCACTCATCAAGTCAGCCGCATTTTTCAAAGCTCTTGCCGTAGCCACCTGAGTGCGCGCTTTGTCTAAATCGGCTTTGGCGCGAATATTTGCCTCTAGTTGTTGAGCAAACAGCTCTTGTATCTTTTTAGGAAACATAATATTATTCAGCAAAACTTGGGTTATCTCCACTCCCTGATTAACCAGTTGTTGCTGAATATTGTGTTTTAAGTTGCCTAATAGTTCTCCACGCTGTTCGTTGAGCAACTCACTTTGAGCACTTGCCAATGTGTTACGCACCAATGTTTGGGCTATATTTCTTATTTGCAGATTGATATTTGTAAATATGTTTGTATTATACGCGTTGCCTGTTGACAAATTTGCGTAGGGACGAAATGCTCCATAATCTGTAACTTTAAACTCTATTTCGTAAGACACACGCAATGAGATGTTATCTTGAGTGAGCACCTCCTGGTTTACTATCGAAATCCATTGATTAACCATTGGTATTGGATAAATGTCAACAACATTGTCCGAGAATTTGGAGAATTTATACACTCCTGATTCTACTGTACGATCAAACTTCTGATTGATATACAAGTAGCCTTTATGATTGGGCCACACTTGTTTTTTATAATGCAGTTTAAATCTAAATTTCACTCTAGTCTCCTTTCTGAAAAACATATATAGAAGAAGACCCTTTACGGGGGAAAACAAATTGAGTAAAACGTGGTTTTACGGTATCCTCTGCTTTACAAACCCACAAAGGGCATCAGTTTCTTCTACTAAACGAACCGTTGTTCAAACGTCTTGATTATGAGTCAAGATTTGTGTAACCAATACAAGCACGGAATCGAACCGTTTAGGGCAATCACCCGCAATACCCTGTAATTTATGTTGCCCCATTTAGGTTTACAGGTGGCGGTTTTCTTTATGCTTTAGAATATGTTTAAAAATTAGTTTTTTGCCTTACTTTCAATACTTTGCAAAGCTAAACATACGCTTATGCTTTTGTGGAAAGTCAATTATTTGCAACTATTCAATGCTTCTGCATCGTTGCTAGTCAATAAATGAACATTTCGGGTAATTTTTTCCAAATCCCAATTCCACCATTGTATTTTCAACAATTGGCTGACTACTTCCGGAGCAAAACGGAGGCGAATTTCTTTTGCCGGATTGCCTCCTACTATAGCATAAGGTGGCACATCTTTGGTGACAACTGCGTGACTACCAACGATAGCTCCATCGCCAATAGTTACTCCTGCCATTATGGTGGCTTTATACCCCAACCACACATCATTGCCAATGGAGATGTTGCCTTTACTAGGGTAGTTTTTACCTTCCATTGCTCCTTCCCACCCACTGCCAAAAACAGCAAATGGGTAAGTAGATATAGCATCAGTCAGATGATTGGCTCCGTTCATAATAAACTGTACGTCGGAAGCTACCATACAAAACTTCCCAATAATGAGTTGGTCACCCATAAAATCAAAATGATACTTTACATTTTTTTCAAAGTTTTCTACATTCTCAAAATCATCATAATAAGTATAGTCACCCACTATGATGTGGGGGTTTTTAATAATGTTTTTCAAAAAACACAAACGGTCATAATGTGTCAATGGATACACGGTGTTAGGGTCGGGTCCTTGCATCAAGTCAGCTTATTAAAACGTGTAAATGGTGGGTAAATCGTTTTTAAAGGTGTAATTATAAAGCAAACTGCATTGCTTGCCTTCAACCAAAAGTAGTAAAAAATAAAGTAAGTTACAATGCTTGCTGTTGCACTAAAAATAACATATCAGCTCAGGTAACTATTGCCATTCTTCTAAAGAAAAAAAGCCTGCTCTTTTCAGAACAGGCTTTGTATATTTTAAGTAGCAAGTTACAAATGGTATGCTTCAAGTAAATAATTTATCAAAGTATCCAGTTTGTAAATGCCCCTTTAAAATCAACATTACTTGATAGCATCCATAAATGAAGCCTTGGTTTTGTACTTAAAGAATTCTGCATCTTTCAACGCTTTTGCCTTCAAGTCACTCTTCAATTCTACTGCTTTTTTCAAGTTTTGAGTAAGCTCTCCTTCGTTGCCCTGACGAGCAGCTACTACTGCCAATGCATAGAAAGTAGTGGCATCTTTATCATTCATTTTTGCCGCAGCATTGAACGAAGCCTTTGCTTGCTCGTAGTCGTTGGCTTCTAACAAGTAAGCCAAACCTTTGTTGAAATAGTTAGGTACAGTACTGGCTGCACTGGCTAACAACTCATAAGCTTCTTTGTATTTGCCATCGTCGCGAGAAGTAGCCTGCTGAATCGCATAGTAACCTTTGATTCCATTCAACAATCCAGTCATCGCAGGGTTGTCACCCGCTCCTATTTCTACGGCTTTCTTAAAAGACTCTTCTGCTTTGGCGTTGTCACCTTTCATCAAGTAAGCCATTCCCATGTTGTAGTAAATCTCACCTGATTCTTTTTTACCTTTTGCCTTTTCAAAAGAAGCCAATGCTTTATCAACATAAGAGTTGTCTTTGGTCAATAAGGCTACATCTAAGTAAGCAGCACCCAAGTTGTTGTTTACTTTCCAGGTATCATATTTAGTTACTGCTTTTTCTAACCATTTTACACGGTTGGTGTAGTTAGGGTTGTTGGCAGCCATATACAAGAACTCAGTCTCAGTCAATTTGTCTGCTGGCTCTTCTCCTTTTACAATTTTATCCAACATGTTCTCCATGTCAGCTTTAGACTTAGTAGTACCTGGCACAGTGATGTCCATTTTTGCGTAACGCATTTTTGGGTAAATCTCGTCCATCATTGTATTGTAGTAAGCAAGGCCTTGTAGTTTCTTTTCTTTTTCTACAAATCCACCGCTTCCGTCTACGATACCTACTACCTCAGTCTTTTGGTCATCGTTCAAAGAACTTCCTTGTACCAAAGTTTTGAATTCTGGCCAGGTAGCTTCCAAAGTTTTGTTATCAAACTGAAAGTCAAACTTCTTTACTTTCTTACCATAATCAAAAGCTTTCATCATCATCTTCATTTGATTACCAACTGCGCTTGAACGCTGACCTGGCAAGTTTTGGTTGATGGCTACACGTCCTTCAGGAGAGTGAGAGCTTGCCCCATTTGCTTTGAACTCAGGGATGTTATCAACGTTTTCAAACTGAGAAGCCATTGCTTTGAAAGCAGCTTTGGCAAGATCAATTGTATTTTTATTGTCACCAGTGGTGGCGGTTACGCGAGCGCTTCCTTGCTCAAAGTTGATGTTGTAAGAAGTAGTTTTATCACTTTCTTTTGTCCAACCATCCTGAGCGTAAGCAAATGGGCTTTTACCAGCAGCGTTAGAAATACCATCTACGGGATTTTTAACCAAACGGCTGGTAGTAGCTACACCTACTACAGGGCTACCAGCGCTCATTACACCAATAGGACCAAATCTTTTGCTTTTTTTACCTTTGCTGGCTACACCATAAATGATAACGAAACCTTGCTCATGCTTTTCTTCGTAAGCAAAGTTCATTTTTTTGCTGATTTTTGGCTCTTCAGTTCCACCAGCATACTTATCACCATCAAATTCAATGGTTCCAGCATTGGTTTTATCTGCAGGATCTTTACCCTTTACAAATTTAGTAGCATCGCCAGAAGCGTAAGCTACTTCTAAGGCATACTTAGTGCCTTTTTTCATCATTTTTACGGGTAACTTTGCTGACAAAGTAAATCCTACATTACTTCCATGCAATTCAAGAGGGTTAGGCTCTACCGTGAGTTGTTGTTGCTCCGCTAACTTGGCCATTTCTGCAAGAGGATCACTACATCCTGTTACAAATGCAATAGCAAACAGAAACGTAAGTCCCAGTAAGCTTCTTTTCATTTGACTCATGATTTAAAAAAATTTAGGTTTTTTAACTTTTAAAGTAGTTTATTGCTGATGCAATTTTAATACTTATTTTTTGTAAAATAAAAAAAAAAATCGCTATTTTGTACAGTTCCTAGTTCACTTTATCGGTTATGATACAGCGAATTCAATCATTTTTTGAGAAACAAGCTTTTGGAGTTTGCACATTTTTAGGAGAAAAGATGGGGATAGCAAAATCAAGCATCCGACTATTCTTTATTTATACCTCCTTTTTAACATTTGGCTCACCCATTATCATTTATCTCTCTATTGCGTTTGTTATGAACATGCGTAAACATTTCCGTAAGGGTAAACATCCTTCTGTTTGGGATATTTAATCCTTAAGGTGGATAAAACTTGCCAGAAACTCAAGCTACTTTTAAACATTGCACAAAGGGTTGAATACTTAGAAAGCGACAAATTTAAGAGATTAAATCATGAAACCTTCTTTTCTTCTTAAAAAAGTACGCAAAAACTAAACTTTGTCTCAACATTTGCGGATGTATTGAATAATTTGGGTTGCTTTTTCGCTTCTTTTGCCAAAACCTTACGTTGGTATAAAATTTCCAATAAGCCTTCGAAATAGCCAAAGCGTCTTTTACCTGCCCTTTGAGCATAAAATGTAACCAAGCCACTCCATCTAACCAAAAACGCCAGCATAGGGTAGTCCATACTTTGCCTTTTGGTAAGTTTTTGTACAACAAAGCCAGGTTGTTTCTAAAATTGAGGAAAGTTTTGCGAGGGTTAGACTTGGGCAATGTGCCCCCCCCTACATGGTACACTTCGCTGGTTCCGACATAATATACCTGATAGCCTGCATTTTTGAACCTCCAGCATAAGTCAATCTCCTCCATGTGAGCAAAAAAATCATTGTCTAAGCCGCCTTGTTGCCAATAAAGTGATGCCCTCACAAACATACAAGCACCTGTTGCCCAAAATATTTCATAAACATCGTTGTACTGCCCTTTGTCTGCTTCTATCTCGTCAAAGATGCGTCCCCGGCAAAACGGGTAGCCCAACTTATCTATAAAACCTCCGGCAGCCCCGGCATATTCAAAGTCAGATTTACGATGAAACGCCTTAATTTTGGGTTGACAAGCTGCCACTTGAGGGTGGGCATCCATAAACTCTACCATAGACTGTAGCCAGTGTGGGGTTACTTCCACGTCGGAGTTGAGCAAGACATAATATTCAGCCTCTATTTCTTTGAGCGCAATATTGTACCCTTGGCTGAACCCAGTATTTCTTTCCATTTCTATTAGACGTACCTCTGGGTAAGTGTTTTTCATAAAATCAATAGAGTCGTCAGTAGACGCGTTATCGGCTACTACAATGCTATGGTGGTCACTATATTGGATAACTGAGGGAAGAAATTTTTCCAGAAAAGCTCTTCCATTATAGTTCAGGATTACTACGGCAACTTTGGGTGTCATGTAAATGGCTACAGTTTTTTGGCAGGTATATAAAAAGTAAAACCTCTTTGACTATATCCAGCAAGGGACTTATATCAAAGAGGAATAAATGAGTAAAAAATAAGTTTACATCATGTTATTGAGGTCGAAACCAGGGATATTGGGCATCACTCCCTGAGTAGCTTTTTGCATTTCTTCTTTGGCTACCACGTCTGCTTCTTCTAAAGCTTTATTTATTGCTGCCACAATCAAGTCTTGCATCATGTCCTGATCTTCAGGTTTTACAAGGTCTTTATCCACCTCTATTGAAATTACCTGCCGTTTACCATTCACAGTAGCTTTTACCATTCCAGCACCCGACTCAGCAGTTACTTTTACCTGGGCGAGGCTATCTTGCACTTCCTTCATCTTATCCTGCATCTCCTTCACCTTTCCCATCAAATTATTCAAGTCAAACATATTTTTGAGGTTTATATGATTCGCATCTTTTTACAAAAATAACCAAAAAGAATTGTTTTCATAGTACCATTACTAATTCGGGTTTAGCGAATCAACGTAAAAGTACCTTTGGTTTTAAAATCATTACCCAGCAAATCGGTCATTTCGATGGTATAAATATATACATCAGAAGTAGCCTCTTTGCCATTAAAGTTACCATCCCAGCCTTGGGTAATATCTTGCGAACGATATACCACTTTTCCCAAACGATTGTACACTGTCATATTGAAACTCTTCACAAAAATGGCTTTTGGCTCAAAAGTGTCATTCAACCCATCACCATTTGGAGTAAAAGCATTGGGCACAAATATTTTAAACTTACGCTTGACCTCTACTATATTTGAGTAACTTACCAGGTTTGTGGCAGGGTTTATATAAGTTTTTACACGGTAACGCAACACTTGGCGCTCCAAGTCTTGCTGAGTATCGGTATAAGTGGTATCAGTAGTAAGGGGCACTGTTTGATACACTGTACCATCTTCTTCTAGCTTCTCCAGTTCATAATTACTAAAACGCTGTTCAGCATTGAGGTAGTGTGTCCATTGCAATTGTACACTTTTGGCTGTTATGCTTGACGCCTTCAACAATACTGGGCTGGTAATCAACGATCTTGCAGAACTGTTACCACACTGGTTGGTATAAAAAATCTTATAGAAATATTGATTATTGTCGGCATCCAGGTTTACATCTATTGCCTGAAGTTCGGTAGTACTTAACCTTAATGTGGTATCGGTTCTGCTCACCAGGTATTCGGTAATACGTGGAAAAGTCTCAATGTCCCAAAACACCCTGATGCTATTGTCTTGCTCTACTGTAGAGTTAAAAATGGTAATGGTAGGGGGAATATCTTCTGAATAAGCAATGACACAGTCATTATTAGACGCGATAATCAATTTACTGGTAACGCCGGTTTCAGCCTCAACACTATAACAATACTGCTCGTTACAAGTAACTGCTGTATCGATATAAGATAAGGTGTTAATGTCGTTAATTACTTGTATGGGGTTTTGATTACGATACAACACATACCGTTGAAAGTTTGAGCCTGCATAGGGAGTCCATTGCACCGTATTCTGATTGTTTTGGGCAGTGGCAGACAAACTCATATTGCAAAACACTTCCGACTCTACCTTGTTAGCACACAAGTCTTTGGTGGTGACTTTATAGCAATAAGACAAGTTTTCGGTGTCCAGGTTCTGAAACTTTTCGGTAATGACCCTGCCTGCAGTATTTACCACAGTTTTAATCAAAGTAAAGGTACTTTCATTACTGGCTTTTTGAGCCACCTCATACTCAAAGTTCTCATTGGTTCCAAAAACAATTTGGGTCACTCCATTGGTGGGGTCTTTGGCCAAGGTAGATACTGATTGAATATCGGCAGGAATAATATTAGCAATTGGATTGACAATGACCGCGTTACTACCCCCGCAATTTCCCGGATCGTAATTGCCAGTAACTGTAATGGTTACCGGGGCAAAGTTATATTTATGAGGAGGGATATTGACTGCGCCTCTGGATACTGTTTGGGTAATGCCATCTCCCCAGTTGATGATATACTCTTCATAGTTTTGGTCAGGAATAGATAAAAACACTGCATTATCGCTACACAGTTTTAAATCAAACGCGGGTTGAGGTGAAGGCAATACCTCTATGTAGTTTTGCACCTGTAAACTATCTGCCTGGGTTTGGCCAGGTTTCTGAATATATTGAGTTACCGCATAAAGCCCAGGCTCGTTATAAGTATGGGTGTTTTGCTGGGTTTGGGTACTACCATCACCGTATTTATAAAAAATAGTAGTTGCTCCCGAACAATCAACCAACTCCACACTAAAAGGAGCACAACCTCTGGTAACATTGTCTTTTGCCCTAAAACAAGGAGTTTGGGCTTGGGTATTTGCTACAACTCCTGCTAAAATAAGACAGGTAAAGCAAAACTTACGAATTGTATTTGTAGTAAGGAGTTTCTTAAATTTATACATTGTCAACACTTTATGATAATAGCAGTTTTAAAAGTTTATGAGGGCACCTGAAAGACCACTGTGGGATTTTTGCAAAATAAAGCAATTATTTGTTAATCTGTTGGTTTTCACTTCTTGAATAAACGCTGTAGAATGTAGGTTTTATACAAGAGCTCTTTAATTTATCTTATACATTTTTATTTTCAGATAGATTTATACACCAAAATAACCGTTAAAAAGCATAAATATTCATCTATGAGATATTTAACACTTGTTGCCTTGTTAGGGATCGTACAACTTGGCTGGGCACAAAAGGTTGTAAAACCACCCAGAAAGTTGAGCCCTATCACAATGACCACCTTCAAGAACGAACGAAATTATTTGAAAGTTACTTATGGTCAACCTTCTAAAAGAGGTCGTCATGTTTTTGGGGCATTAATTCCTTTTGGCAAGATATGGCGAACCGGAGCAAACGAAGCTACTGAAATCACCTTAATTAACGATGTAAAAATAAATAAAAAACGAATTAAGGCAGGCACCTATACCATATTTACCATACCTGGTAAAGACTACTGGACAGTAATTTTTAACCGGGAACTGGGTCAGTGGGGGGCTTTTGACTACCCTAAATACAAAGATAAAGACGCTCTGCGTTATCAGGCAAAAGTACTTTCTATTGATGAAGTGTATGAGGCATTTACGATTTTTTTTCAAGAAAGAAAAAAGGGGGTAAACCTGGTCATGACCTGGAGCAATACGATGATTATAGTCCCCATAGATTTTGTATGATTTCAAGATACTATCAGATTGTTGTATGATCCAACCATAAAATTATAGCAATGACCTAAGCCAAAGAAAAGCGCTTTTATTGACTATAAGATAAAAACGGAGTTGTCTATTGAGCATAATATTATGCCTTGAACCATTGAGACGCACGCTTTTTTTTCTTATTTTTGGTTGGATAAGTTTTTTTAGAATGTGTTTCAAATTTAATATTTGAACATAAAATGGGGCTTTAAACGCTGAACTTCGAGACAAAAATGCTCATTTAGCAATGCTAAACTCCGTTTTTCGTGTCTGGTTCTACCCTCAAACCCCTAATAGAAGCTTTAAACATATTCTTAATAGAAACACTCAAACAAAACTAATGATCAGTTTTGTCATGAATTATCCGCCATAAACTTGTACACACACATAATAATTGAGCTTGCTTCTTTTTCACGAAGTAAAGACTTTGTTGCAAAAACAGATATAAGCTGTTATGATAAAATCAAATATTGCGTTCATACTATGTTTGTTGAGTAGTATTGTATGCTTCAACCACCCAGCCCTTAGCCAGGAACAAGAACAAGATTACGAAATAGCCTACAAGAAGGCAGTTCAACTGATGGATGCAGGAAAAATTCAGGAAGGTTTCGAGTACCTTAATAAGTCCATTGGAATCAATCCTCGCTTTTATGACGCACTTTATGCCCGTAGTTATTACTTTATGAGAGAAGGTAAATATCTCAAGGCGATTCGCGACTATGATTTATTGATTCTTTTATACCCCAATGTAGCCTCTTTATATTTGTACCGAGGGCAAGCCAAGTTTTATTTAGAGAATTACGAAAGTGCCGAAACTGATTACCGCAAAGGCTACCAATTAGACAGCACTTATATAGAAGTAATCAATGCATTGGGCAGCTTGTATTTTGTCATGGACTTGTATAAGGACGCCACCACTTACTTTAATAAAACGCTCAGGTTAGATGCTAAAAACGTATACGCTTATTATTACCGGGCTTCTACTTATTACTATACACAACAATATGACCTTGCACTCAAAGACATTGCCTCTTGCTTAGGGTTAGCTCCTAAAGACGCTGATGCCAAACGCTTGAAAGCGCTGGTACACCTGGGCATGAAAAAGCCTAAAAAGGCCATTGATATTTATGAAAAACTACAAAAAGAGAAAGCCGCCTTCGAAGAAGAAGATTTTTATAACTGGGGGCTTGCCTATTATCAATTGCGTAAATACAATCGAGCCTTGTTTTACCTGCAAACTCCTCAAAAACACGAAAACAGTAGTATTTATCATTATATAGGCAAAACCAAATATAAACTAAAAGACACAAGAGCTGCTTTGAGTTATTTGAACAGGGCTATCAAACTGGTGGGTAAAAACAACGAGGCAAGCGCTACTATGTATTATGACCGTGCCGTGGTATATTACCGCATGCGTAGACCTAAACAAGCCCGAAAAGACTTTTTGGAGGGTATTTTTCTAATGCCTGAACTGTTAACAGATAAAGAGTTGATTACAAGAATGAATTTGCTGGGCAATGCAAAAATCATGTTAAAACTGGATGATAGAAAAGAAAAACCATTGCTTGACAGCATTAGTACACAAGGGTATCAGGCCAGGGCAGAAACATTTATTAGTTTAGGCGATTCTAAAAATGCTTTGGTAGAGCTCAAAAAAGCCATCGAGTTGGCACCTAACAATTCTTACTCTTATACCTTGCGTGGCATAGCTCATGCTATGCGCAATGCTTATAATGAGGCTGTGCAGGATTTTAACAAGGCTTTGAAGCTACCTAAAAATCGTAATGCTGAAAAAACTTATTATAGCCGGGGACTTACTTACAAAGAGCTGGGAATGTATAAAGAAGCACAAGCAAGTATTACACAGGCCATTACGCTTAACAAAAAAGTGGCTGAATACTATTACGACCGGGCAATTATAGCTTATGAGGTAAGAAACCTAGAGGGCGCCCTGCAAGATATCAATGAGGCGATTAAGCTTGCGCCAAAAAAACTGGACTACTACACCGACCGGGCTTTGTATTTATCGGAAAAGAAACAATATAAAGAAGCGTTGGCAGATTGTAACCGAGTATTGAAAGAAGACAGCAATAATGTGATGGCTTACTATAGTCGAGGGTTGGCTTACGACGGGTTGGGCAAGTATGCCGAAGCAGTAGCAGATTTTTCTAAGGTGTTAACTGTATACCCCAACGACCGCGAAGTGAACTTGTTGTTGCGTAAATCGCTTAGCAAGATGCACCAAGAAAAAAACTAACACTACAAATGGCTGATCGTTTGAGCAAATGAGCAGCCATTTTTATTTCATTTCTTCAAAATCTACATAGTCGCCTCCCCTAAAGTTTTTGCTTCGGCGACGATCTTCTTGCTCTTCTTCGGGTACATATTCTACCTGAATGCCTTTTTTACGTCTCCGGGCGCGTTTCTCTTTTTGTGGTGGGGTAATGCCAAAGGTTTTGAGCGCCCGACGAATCAAGAATGAGCTAAATTTGTTGATGAGATAGCCAATAAGAAAAAGTATCAATAAAAATTTGAGCAGTGCTCCCATAGTTGTACGTGCTGTTTTGATTGACAACAAAATTAACGATTTTAGTTAAGATTCTCAATAAATCTAATTAACCAAACACTACAGCAGCACTAAAGGTTATATATTTTGCCCACAGATTCTTCATTTGGCTAGAGGGGGTTTGCTCCATTTCTTTTTATTTTATCAGCTAAGTTATTAAATTACCCATAATCTCTCACTTGATTACCCTCATAATACTATGGCTAAACAACGTCGTGACTTTTTGCAAAGTTTGTTTCCTTCTAATACGATCAATGACCTGCTGAATCCACCTCAGACAGCACCTGTACCACCCTCACCCGAAGTAATTGCCTTGAACCGCATGGGGTATGGTGCCCGACAAGGAGATATAGTTACTCTTAAGAAAAAAGGGTTGCCACGCTATATAGAAGAACAACTCAACCCAAACAATGGTCAGGATGCTTTATTGAAGGAGCAATTGGCAAAAGCCACCCTAAAAATAAAATATAAGGCTAAAGCCGGAAAGTATGGGGCAATGGATGAAAATCGTCCTCTGAAGCTACTCAATGCTTCTATAGAAGAGTTATGGAAATTAAGCGACCGTAAGAAAACACCTAACAAAGAACGTAACCGACCCGCACAAGAGGTAATGGCAGCTACCTGGCTACGTGCTACTTATAGTAAATGGCAACTGCAAGAGGTGATGACAGAGTTTTGGCACAATCATTTTAATGTAAGCGTACAAACCGATTGGCGTATTGCACTTACCTTGCCTGTATACGACCGAGAAGTAATTAGAAAAAACTGCTTTGGTAACTTTCGTGATTTTTTGGAAGATGTGGCAAAAAGTACCGCCATGCAGTATTACCTTGACAATGTATATAGTAAGGCAAGCCCTGCCAACGAAAACTATGCCCGCGAATTGTTTGAGTTACATACATTGGGAGCCGATCACTACCTCAATCATTTGTATGATCAATGGCGACAAGTGCCAGGAGCTACCAAGGGCAAACCCAGTGGGTACATAGACGAAGATGTATACGAGGCGGCAAGGGCATTTACAGGGTGGACTATAGCCGATGGTTCGAGGATTAAAGGAGGCGAACGTTTGCCTAATACGGGCAAGTTTTTTTATTATGAAGGTTGGCACGATAACTACCAAAAGCGGGTATTGGGTACTGAATTTTCGTCAAACCAACCACCTATGGCAGATGGCAAAAAGGTGCTTGATCTGGTGGCTTACCACCCTGGCACAGCAAAATTTGTTTGTACTAAGATCTGCCGCCGTTTGGTGGCAGATAAACCGCCCCAAACATTGATTGACAAAGCTGTAGCTACTTGGATGAAACACCAAAAATCACCTGATCAGATCAAGCATGTGTTGCGCACTATTTTAAACGCTCCTGAGTTTACCCAAAACTGGGGCGATAAGGTCAAACGTCCGTTTGAGTTGGTTGTTTCATTTTTACGGGCTACCAATGCTCAGCTCACCCCACACCGCAATATGCATTATTTGCTTACTAATATGGGCTATCAAATGTTTCAATGGGCTACACCTACCGGGCACCCCGATGTAGCGAGTTATTGGATTAACTCTCACATGATGCTCACCCGCTGGAATGTGGTGTCTACTTTAGTATTTGGGCTACGTTGGCATAAATCGGCCAAGTTTGATTTGAAAGGACAAACTCCTACCAATGCCAAGAGCGCATTCCAAATCACTGACTATTGGATAGAACGGGCGTTGGGCAGGCAAGTAAAACCTCAAACCCGGGGTCTGTTGGTCAATTATCTGGCGGGTGGAGGCAGCGCAGCTGAACCTCCATTTGGTAAACCTAAAGACATCAACTTTCGATTAAGGGCAATGGTTGCTCTGATTGGTATGACGCCTGAGTTTCAATGGAGGTAATCTCTAAATCTTTAATCATTACATAGTTTTATGAAATTCTACCAGGCCACCCTGCATATATATTAAACCCATAAAAAAAGCGTAAATCCATCATCGATTTACGCTTCTACCAAGTGGTCTAGTGGTCTTATATCCCTCCATTGTCAATCTCTATATCATCCAGGTTCATAAATTGTACCCGGTCATACTCGTCCAAAGTAATGGCAATTACGGCATCTTTGTTGAGCTTGCCCGCCAGTATTTCTTTTGACAAATCGTTGAGCAAACGTTTTTGCAATACCCGCTTGAGTGGTCTTGCTCCAAACTCACGTTGATAACCCATTTCAGCAAATGTATTGAGAACATCGTCGCTTGTTTCCAGATGAACCCCATTTTCGGCAAGCTGTCGCTGAATTTGCTTAAATTGTATTTTTACAATATGGCGCATGTCTTTAGGCGACAATTGACGAAATAACACTACCTCATCTATTCGATTCAAAAACTCAGGTCTTACCCCTTGCTTCAGCATATCCAGAATATCTTCTTTGGTATTTTCCATAATGTCAAACTCTGTATCAAGGGTTATTTCTTCAAAGTTTCTATGGATCAACTCTGAACCTACATTTGAGGTCATAATAATGATGGCATTGCGAAAGTTCGCCAATCGTCCCTTGCTATCTGTCAAACGTCCTTCGTCGAGTACCTGTAGCAAAATATTAAATACATCGGGGTGCGCTTTTTCAAATTCATCGAGCAAAATTACCGAATAGGGTTTGCGTCGTACTGCTTCGGTCAACTGTCCGCCTTCGTCGTAGCCCACATAGCCTGGAGGCGCCCCAATCAAACGGCTCACTGCGTGTTGTTCCTGGTACTCCGACATATCGATGCGTACCATCGCATTTTCATCGTTAAAAAGAAACTCCGCCAAGGCTTTGGCAAGTTCGGTTTTTCCTACGCCTGAGCTTCCTATAAATATAAAAGAACCTATGGGGCGTTTGGGATCTTGCAACCCGGCACGGCTTCGGCGCACTGCATCCGAAATCACCTTGATGGCTTGCCCCTGACCCGCCACTCTTTTGGCTAGTTCACCTTCCAGTTCTAACAACTTTTCCCGCTCGCTTTGTACAATCTTTGCCACCGGAATTCCCGTCCATTTTGCCACTACTTCGGCAATGTCTTCGCTGGTTACCTCTTCCTTTACCATCGAGTTTTCGGGGGCATTTTGCATTTCTTTTTGTAGCTCTATCAGCCTTTCTTCGCTTTCGCGGATTTTGCCATAACGTAGCTCTGCCACCTTACCATAGTCATGCTGGCGTTCGGCTTGTTCGGCTTCTAGTTTATAGCGTTCAATATTTTCTTTTTCTTTGTGAATACTCTCTATCAGGCTTTTTTCACTACGCCACTTGGTCCTTAGTTCATCACGTTTTGCCTGTAGGTTTGTGATGTCTTTTGATAATTGCTCTGCCTTGTCCTGATCGTTCTCTCTTCGAATGGCTTCGCGTTCAATCTCCAGCTGCATCACTTTGCGGTTTACTTCGTCCAGTTCTTCTGGCATCGAGTCTATCTCGATCCGCAATTTGGCAGAAGCCTCATCCATCAGATCAATGGCCTTATCGGGCAAAAAACGATCAGATATGTAACGATGTGACAACTCTACTGCAGTAATAATTGCGTCGTCTTTGATGTGTACCCCATGGTGTAGTTCATAACGCTCTTTGAGCCCTCTTAAAATAGAAATGGCATCCTGTACATCAGGCTCACCTACCATTACTGCCTGAAAACGACGCTCTAGTGCTTTGTCTTTTTCTATGTATTGTTGATACTCTTTGAGGGTAGTAGCTCCTATGGCGTGTAACTCTCCTCGTGCCAAGGCAGGTTTCAACAAGTTAGCCGCATCCATTGCCCCATCGCCGTTACTGCCTGCCCCTATTAAGGTGTGTATTTCATCTATAAATAACACAACTTCTCCATCTGAGTCCACCACTTCTTTGATTACTGCCTTTAGGCGTTCTTCAAATTCTCCTTTATATTTGGCACCTGCTACTAACAAGCCCATATCAAGCGACACTATAGTTTTAGACTTCAGGTTTTCGGGTACATCACCAATCACTATGCGCTGGGCAAGCCCTTCGGCAATCGCAGTTTTACCTACTCCTGGTTCTCCTAACAAAATAGGGTTGTTTTTGGTACGGCGCGAGAGTATTTGCAGCAAACGGCGTATTTCATCGTCGCGCCCTATCACTGGGTCTAGTTTTCCGGCTTTCGCCAATTCATTTAAATTGTTTGAGTAACGCTCCAGCGATTGGTAGTTGGCCTCAGCGTTGGGGTTGGTTACGTTTTCGTTGCCGCGCAGTTCTTGAATTGCTTTGATGAGGTGCTCTTCGGCAAAGCCCATATCTTTAAGCAACAAAGCTACCTGGTCGCGCCCAGCAAGTATACCCAACCAAATATGTTCTATAGCAATGTACTCATCGTTCATTTGCTTGGCGTATTCTTCTGCTTTCTGAAAGGAATATACCATGTCATTCGACAAATACAATGAGCCTTCTACTTTGGGGTAAGCGGTTACTATTTCGTCAAGCTTGGTCTTAAAGTATTTGGGATTTACATTCAGCTTACGTAAAATAAAATTAGACAAGTCTTCATCGTCTTCCAAAATAGCCTTTATCAAATGACCATTCTCCATTACCTGGTTGCCATACCCAGCAGTTATTTGGGTAGATTTTTGAATCACCTCCTGGGCTTTTATTGTGTAATTACTGAAGTTCAAAGCGTTCACAGATTAGAGTTGTTAGTTTTTTATCAATTTACCAAGTTATAGGGATTTTAGTACCCTTATGCAGTTTGCCTGATACTTGATTGAGTACCAAATGAATTTACATAATTAGCCAAATATTAACAAATTATGCTCCATTAGTTGTATAAGGTAATTTTGACAAGGCAGGGGTGACAAGCTGACACTAAAGGAAAATAAGGTAGCAACAATGAAGTGCTTTTGGTATTATTGTTGAATAACCCCAAGTGCTGATATGACATAGCGTCAAAATAAAAAAACGCGATACCAAGGTACCGCGTTCTGATATTAATTAAAACTTACGTTTTAGCTTCTGTATTGGTCGTTTGACACTTACAAATTGGTTTCTACCTACTACTGATTGGTTGTTGATTTTTAACCTTGTATAGGTTCACATCTTCATATCGTTTCAGTAAAGTACTTACTGAAATCAGACCATTGGAGAAGTCTTCTCCCCCTTCTATATACTTGATAGTGCCATAAGGCGCAAAATGCATCGCTATAATCAAGTTAGTCTTATGAAGCCAAATGCCTCTGCGATAAGTAAATTCGTAACGGTGACCCATGGTCTCATACATTTGAATTAACTTACGCATAAGTTCGTCTTGCTGTTCGCAAGTCATCGGTCTTTTGTAGCCGTGTTTTGCAATCAAGTGATCTGTCACCTGATATTTGCCATAAGTAATACCATAAGGATCTACTACCTGGCACTGAAAACGGCTCTCCTTTTCTGCGATTATGTACATTAAACGATCATAATCGTACGAAAACTGGGTATTAGCGTTTAATAAAACTTTAAGAATAAGTATGTATAACATAAAATTGCATACTAATTTGCAACTCCCTTTCTTTTTTATTTAAATGTAGGAAAGGACCACTACATTACCGTTGTTTATTAATCCGGTTTGTCATTTTTGTTTGAATGTCTTTGGTATATATTTGGGCTATTAATGCAGACCACTTTGTTAAAGTAGTCTTAACAAACGGTAATATTTTGAGCAGGTGTAGTTACACAAGAATACCTTCCTACTTGGAATAGTAGATTGTAGAAAGTTTTATAATATAATTCCCTAGTTTTGAATGAAGCGAAGAGCTTCTGACAGGTGAGTAATAATTGAGGTATGGTTATTCTTAATCGGTGTTATAGTATAGATGACAACACACACTTTTTCTTTTGCTACAAAAGAGCTTAAAGAGTACAACCAACATGTAAGAAAACGTAGTATTTTTGAAAAGTATACCAAACTTTACAAGAGAAAAAATACCCAGGGCCGGAGTCGAACCGGCACGGTATTGCTACCATTGGTGTTTGAGACCAACGCGTCTACCAATTCCGCCACCTGGGCTTGTTTTTTATTGCGTTGCAAAGGTAGTAAAAAAGAAATCCTACAAACAAGAAATCATTAAACTTTTTTTAAAAATTTGTGAAAAGTCATACTTTTTCTACCCTAAGTACCGAAAAAGCGGCTGTTTTTGCTGCAAACAGGGGTTTGGTATACGCCCATACTTCTTTAAATAATGCAGAATGTCTGTAGGTATTGAGGTGCTCTTCAGACTGCCAATGACTGTAGGTTACAAAAATATTAGGGTCGTTGGCATCACGCCAAAGCTCTAAATGTTCGCATCCATCAAAGCCTCTTATCTTATGTTTAATCTGCTCGAAGTTATCAACAAAGGTTTGTACTTTGTCTTCTTGAAAGGTCATTCTTACAATTCTGATTAGCATATTTGGGTGTAAGTTTTAAATGTGTTTTCACAAAATATTATTCTAAATAAAACACAAAAATCAATATTTAACCATCACACTACCTATTTACATCGCACTTTAGTTCTAAAAAATTAACGCAGTTAAAAAGTAAAAGACATAGTGCATTCAAAATTATATAATTGTTGAAACATTGCCTTACTTATGGAAAAAACTTTAGAAAAAATCAAGCTTTTGTGTGCTCAGGCATTAGCACAGGACAAACTCATCACTTTTTTGACTGGGGCAGGTATTTCTGCCGAAAGCGGCGTACCGACCTACCGTGGTACTGATGGTATTTGGGTAGAAGGTTCACGTAATTATAAACCAGAAGAGTTTGCCACCCTACGCTTTTTCAAAGAAAACCCCGCAGAGGTCTGGAAGTTTGTCTTGTACCGTAAGGTGAGCTTTAGAGATTTGCAGCCCAATGCCGGACACTTGGCGTTGGCATCTACTGAGGTGTTGTTGCCCAACAATTTTCGGCTCATTACTCAAAACATAGACCGATTACATATAAAGGCTGGCAACACTCAGGCAAAAGTACTTGAGATTCACGGCAATATGGAAACTGTAAGGTGTAGTGAAGAATGCAGTATGGATGTTTACCCTTTTCCATTAGACATAGGTACTGCTCCTTATGATGCCAAAATGATCACTCAACAGTGGGAACAACTCAAATGTCCGGACTGTGGTAGCTTGATGCGCCCCAATGTATTGATGTTTGATGAGTATTACAACGAGCGACTTTACAAGCAAGAAAGTGCCATAGAAGCAGCACTCAATACTGGGGTACTATTTGTTGTGGGTACATCGGGCGCTACTAACCTTCCCCATCATATCGCCTCTACTGCTACTTATCGTGGGAGTAGCCTGGTAGATATAAATATTGCTGACAGTGCCTTTACAGATATGGCAACTAGTGAGCCTGATAAGCTAGTGCTTAGGGGCACAAGCGGTGACATATTGCCCCAAATAAAACAACTCATACAAGCATTGGTATAGACTACTTTCCAATCATGACAATACCCGACCAATGCTTAGGGTGTACCCCTTTAGCCACCATTTTTTGCTGAGCAATTTGTAATGCCCGTGAATAACTCATGGAATGGGTCAAGAACTGTTGATAAAAAATCACCATGAGTTCTCTGGTGTAGTAATCGTCTATCTCCCAGAGAGAGAATACAATATTGCGGGCTCCGGCATATAAAAAACTACGCGCCAACGAAAAAACTCCTTCACCTTCTATCAACTTACCTACTCCCGATTCACAACTACTCAACACCAACAAATCGGCATTCAGCTCCAGGTTGTATACTTCACTTGCTAACAAACAACCCGAAAAATTTTGGTTTTGGTGATTAAATTCGGCAAAGTGAATTTTTGCCAGCCCCACATGCTGGGTGTTTGCTTCACTATGACTGGCTATGTGTACAATATGAGCAGTTTTTACTTTTTGGATAAAATAATCTTTAGTTGCCGCTTTTGCCAGACTTACCTCAGCAGATAAATTCTTAGACTTAAAGACATTGTAAATAGACTTGACTTCTAATCCACTTTCGGGCAAATAGTCATTAGCACCACGAATGGTATTAAAAACTGCTCCCTTGCCAACACTAAACGGGGCAAAAGCCAAAAAGTGTAGCTCAGGGGCAACTGTTTGTTCAACAACTTGGTTGATTGCTTTGTACCAGAGCGTTGCTGAGTAGTGGTAACTGATCTGGTAATGTTTGCCCAAGTAGTTGAGCTTAGAAAAATCATCTTGTTGTAGGCTCTTGGGCAATTGAGTAATCATTGCCTCAAAAGGAATGTTCTCGAGGGAAGGAGCTATCACCACTAATTTTCGGATTCCCTTTAAGTATTTTTCTGCGGGTTTGAATAGCGCCTTGTACCCTTGATAACTTGCAGGAGCAAAGTTACGTAAACGCTTCTCGCTTGACAGTTGGTTATAGTAATGGCTAATGGCAGCCTGAATATTGGCAGCTTTAGGAAGCAGCACAAGTTGGGCAGTATTTTTAGTAATTACAAATACGTAGTTATTGCTTTGTACACCAAATGTGTACATTAATGTAGCAGTTTGTGCAGGCATACTTTGCTGAAGTTGCTGAATCGTTACTTGTTTCACATCTAATTTTAATTGGGCATAACGAGGGTATTCTTTTTCTAATTGAGCGATCAGCGTTTCATAGTCCATATTTAGCCTAACCAAAGAATCTTGCTTGTTTTGCCCTTGCTTATGCTCATAATATACTATCTGTTTTCTGAGCGAACGTTCTTTGTCAAGCAATTTGCGAGGAATATCACTTATTTTTTTAGCTTCAGCTTCAGCCAAAGCCTGCATTAAAAAACTAGAGTTGCCGCGTTCAATAAAATAGAAAGCTTTCTCAAGGTATTTTGCTTTTTTGGTTTGACGGTATAGTTGGCTACAGGTGTATACTGCGCTTTTACCCTGTATCCCTATATTCGCCTGGTTAATCAAGGAAGCCGTAAAAAGATGACTTTGTTTACGAAAAACCCTATTTCTGCAATGCTTAATCAATGAATCGGCTACTTCAAAATGATATAGAGATGCTTTTAAGTCTTTCAAGTCTCCCGACCGATTGGCAAACGCCATTGCCTTGCTCGTACAAAAGGCATGAAAATAGCCCGGGTGATAATAATCTTTGACAGGTGGTGCTACAAAAATATCTTTGTTATTGAAGTTTTTTGCATTAGACAACAGACCTTTATGTAAAATTTCTAACTGTTGGCTATATTTTTTTAATACACAAACCAATGCTCCCCAATAGTTATAAAGAGGCACCATTTCGGGATGTGTTTTTCCGTACACTTTGCTTAAAATTTCATACGAATGTTGGAAGTACTCTTCAGCTTGCTCATACTTTCGGATATGGGTATACAAGTAGGCCAAATTGCTATAAATCCTGCCTATTTGCTCTTTAAAACAAGTGTTCTTTTTTTTGTACAGCTTCAAACTTTGACGGTAGTAAACAAACGCCGAGTCCAACTCAGGGTACTTTATGGGTTTGTCAGTTATTGCCCTTTGCCTACCAAGCGAGTATTTTTTGGCAGCGTGCATAGCGTATAGTCTCCCTATTTGCAAAAGACTAGAAGCTACTTCTTGATGAGTATTTCCAAAAACCTGTTTGTTCAACTGTAAGGCTACCCTGTAATACTGGTATGCTAAAGAAAACTTTTGCTGGTTTTTGTAAATGAGCCCTTGCCTATATATAAACCTTGATTGCCAGTACAGGTTCTGTTTGGTCGTTGGCAAACGCTTTAACAGTTTGAGTGATTTGTAGCAAGTTTCCAGAGATTTGTCAAAAGCTAACTTTCCCCCTAGCTCTATAAAAGACTGTATAGCGTATAGTTTCACTCGCAAGTATGCTACACGCACAGACTCGGGGCGATGGGTTTGTAAAGTGGCCATACAAGTATCAATCAAGCTCAATGATTGATCAAAGTATGCCAAACGAGACACAAAATCGGCCTTGAGTACATGAAGATCTATTTTGTCTAAAGTAATAGCCTCAACGCTTTGATATGCTTTTTCGGCTTTCTCACAAAGCCTGAAGCCTACTTTGTAATGTTTTTGAGCATACGCCAATTTTGCCAGGCTTTGCAATAGTCGGGCTTCTACCTCTGGATTAAAAAGGTGGACTGATGCCCTCAACTGTTGGTCAAGTAAGCGTTTTGCCTGGGTATACTTCCTTAAATTAATCAATTGTTCGGCTATTTTTGCCTCAGTAAAGTAGTACTGTTTGGGGGCTTCATTTTTATAAATAGCTGCTAACTTTTGATAGTATACCAAAGCACTGTCAGGTTGCATATTGTGGACAAAGAAATGCGCTTTAGTATTGAGTTTATTGGCTGGTTGAGATTGGCTGGTGGTAAAAGAGAAGGATAATAGTAGTATACAGATATATATCCTGGTCATTATATAGTATTATATTATAATTTGATTGTAGGGTTTTAATTTTCAACTGGTTATTAAACAAAGTTACATTTTCAAACACAAAGTATCTATTGGTTTTGGCATAGCATACTTCTTATGTAACTTTTCCTGCATTCCCTCTTTTATCTTAGGGCATATTTGCAAATCTACCAAGTAAACCTTACCTATTAAAATGTAATTTGTTGTTTTACTTGCTCAACTTGATTCCTCCTATTTTTATCACATGGTTTCCCTATGTAATACTGGCTTTTTTTTGGCTGATGGAGATTTATTTTATAAATATAATCCGTATTTTTAGCAAATTATTGACCAACCAATTGTAGATATTAATGACTAATCAAGAAGCTCAAGAGCGCATCAGGGAATTGTCGAAAGACTTACACCATTACAACTACATGTATTATCAAAAACACGTATCTGTAGTAACAGATTATAAGTTTGATAAATTACTGGAAGAATTGATTGATCTTGAGGAAAAGTTTCCTCAATTCAAAAAAGATGATTCTCCGTCACAAAGGGTAGGTGGGACTATCACCAAAGATTTTCCTACAATCAAACACCGCTATCGTATGTTGTCGCTGGGCAACACCTACTCGAAAGATGACTTGCTTGATTTTGATAAGCGCCTAAAAAAGCTCCTGGGTGACGATAAAGAAATAGAATATATCTGTGAATTAAAGTTTGATGGGGTATCAATCAGCCTGACTTACGAAAACGGGAAGTTGGTAACAGCAGCTACTCGTGGCGATGGGGTACAAGGAGATGATGTAACTGCCAATGCCAGAACAATCAGAACAGTACCTATTAGCATTCAAGGCAATAGCTTTCCGGCTAACTTTGAGGTAAGGGGTGAGGTTTTTATGCCTAACAAGGTGTTTGAAGCAATAAACGCACAACGAGTCAAAGAAGGCAAAGACTTGTATGCTAACCCTAGAAATACCGCATCAGGCACGATGAAGTTACAAGACTCCGCAGAGGTGGCAAAGCGTAAACTAGATGCTTACCTCTATTTTTTATTAGGCGATAATCTTCCTTACAAAACCCATGAAGAGGCAATAAAAGCGGTAGAAAGCTGGGGCTTTCATGTATCGCCTACTTATAAAAGGTGTACAGGCATTGATGCAGTAATGGAGTATGTAAACCACTGGGAAAAAGAGCGCAAAAACTTACCTGTAGACACTGATGGAGTAGTAATTAAGGTAAATGATATTGACCTACAGGAGCAACTTGGTTTTACCTCTAAAAGCCCTCGTTGGGCTATAGCTTATAAATACAAAGCCGAGAGCGTATCTACTGTACTTAACTCTATTACTTACCAGGTAGGGCGTACAGGGTCGGTTACTCCAGTGGCTGAACTTACTCCAGTACAATTGGCAGGTACCACCGTAAAACGCGCGTCGTTGCACAATGCCGACGAAATAGAGAGCCGTTTGCAATTGCACGAAAACGATACAGTATTTGTAGAAAAAGGAGGCGAAATTATTCCTAAAGTAACAGGAGTTGACTTAACCAAACGTGCAGCCAATGCTCAGGCAGTTAAGTTTATCGACCATTGCCCCGAATGTGGTACTGCGCTGGTGCGTAAAGATGGCGAAGCCAATCATTATTGCCCCAACGAAAAGGGCTGCCCTCCTCAGATCAAAGGACGCATTGAGCACTTTATTCAACGTAACGCGTTGGATATAGACAGTATGGGCGGCGAAACAATTAATCAACTGTTTGAGAAAGGCTTGGTGAAAAATGTAGCGGATTTGTATGACTTGACACTTAAGCAATTGCTTTCGCTGGATCGTTTTGGCGAAAAGTCGGCACATAACCTGATAGAAGGACTCAAGCAGTCGAAAAGTATTTCCTTTGCCAGGGTGTTATATGGTTTGGGGATCAGGTTTGTGGGTAAAACTGTAGCACAAAAGCTCGCAGTTCATTTTAAAACAATGGAGGCTATTCAAAAGGCATCGCACGATGAGCTGGTGGCAGTAGAAGATATAGGAGGACGCATTGCAGATAGTTTGATTGAGCATTTTAAAGATACCGAAAACCTTGACGTGATTAACCGTCTGAAGGCAGCCGGACTACAGTTTGAAGACAATACTCCTGTGCTGCAAAAGGACAGTGATAAACTGGATGGAAAAACTTTTGTGGTATCGGGTACTTTTCAACAGTTTAGCCGCGACGAGATCAAGCAAAAAATAGAAGCCAACGGAGGCAAGGTGGTTTCGTCTATCTCAAAAAAACTGGATTACCTGATTGCAGGAGATAAAATGGGGCCATCGAAGCTAGATAAAGCAAAAAAACTGGATGTAACAATGATCTCTGAAGATGAGTTTGTCCAGATGGTTGGTGGACCACCACAAGCCACTCCTACTGCCAAATCAGTAAACCCTACTCCGGGGTTGTTTGATTAGATGAGTTCGCTTTTCATAATATTTACAGATACAATGGCAAGGTTAAAGTTTTCTTCAACCTTGCCATTTTTTTACCCTTAAAAACTCAAGGTAACTACCAACTTGTCGCCTACTGTTTTTAAGTCTTTTAATAACATTCGAGCAATGTTTTGTTTGTAGTCTTTTTTCTTGAGTTTGTATACCGGAAAACTGGCAAGATAGGCAGCCATGGCTTTTTTGAATACCTTCACCAACCTCTTTTTTTCGGCTTCTTTTACATTCCCTGCATCTATTTTCAAAATATCAAATTCCTTAAGGTAAAAAGCCTTTTTATCTTGTTTGTAAGCCACTCTTCCTACTACACCAACTTGCCCTTGAATAGATTTTTTCCAGGCATTGCCACCAAAAGACATCTCTACAAAAATTTTATTTGCACTAATGCTTACTTTAGGGTCTGTAAAAGCTACTTTGGCTATAATTGCGTTTTTTTGGTAGGGAATTTTTTTGTCTAAGGCTTTTTGAATTTGTTCTTGGGAGATGTTAATCACCACGGGCGATTTGTTGCAGGCGCTGAGACAAAGCACTATCAAAAATGCCAGCCAATATGAGTTTTTCATTGTATGAAAGTGGTTAATTTTTTATCAACAAATAAAATAAACAAACCTTTGAAGTTTTGATACCAAAGGTTCTAGCTCAAAACAAGTACTTGTATGTATTTTGCCTATACACAACTTAGATTCTTTTTTTTAAGTATATTTTTTGCTAAATCCTTACAATTAACTACAAATAGAAAAAAACCTTATAATTTTGTAGAGAACTTTTTATGTAGGAATTATGAGTAGTAAGATTAGTGATTATGTATTTAACCTAAGAAATCGTTTTTCATCTAAAGAAAAAAGCGATGCTGAGCGGGCTACCTCTAATTATCAGGAAGCTAAAAGCATTGGAATTCTATTCAAAATAGAAGATGACGAAAAGCACGATTCATTGAATAATTTTGTAAAAAAACTGCAAAATGAAGGCAAAGAGTTGATGCTGCTGACTTACTTCGAACGCCTTGATAATAGCCCATATAACTTTAAATATGATTTTTTCTCTAAGAAAGACATCACCACGCTGGGGAAAATAAAATCGCGTGCAGTTCAAAAATTTATAGACACTCCTTTTGATTATTTATATTGCATTACTGTAAATCATTTTTTGCCTTTTGATACTATTCTAACGAAAAGTAATGCCAAGTGTCGAATAGGACGTTATTTTCCTGAACAAGAGGATTTCTATGAATTGATGCTTGATTTGCAAGAAGGCGAGGGGGTGGATCATTTAATTGAGCAAATGCTACATTATACTAAAAAATTAACCAAAAATTGATGGTACACGAAAAATTTATCGGAACTGGTGTAGCCTTAGTCACACCGTTTAAAGAAGATCATAAAATAGATTTTGATGCCCTCAGAAGCGTATTAAACCACACATCACAGGGCGGAGTAAACTATTGGGTGGTAATGGGAACTACTGGAGAGTCGGCTACACTTACCAAAGAAGAGAAAGTGGCAGTGCTGGAGTTTGTCCTTCAAAACAATCCTTTGAACTTACCTATTGTATATGGCATTGGGGGCAACAATACCCGCAATATTATAGAAGATATAGGGCATACTCCACTAGATGGTGTAGACGCTATTTTATCGGTAAGCCCTTATTATAACAAGCCATCGCAAGAGGGCATTTACCAACACTATGCGATGTTGGCTGACCAGTCTCCCAAACCTATTATTTTGTACAATGTACCGGGGCGTACTGCTTCTAATATATCGGCACATACTACGCTTAGACTGGCACAACACGAAAACATTGTGGGAGTAAAAGAGGCTTCAGGCGACTTGGTTCAATGCATAGAAATTGCCAAGAATAAACCAGAAGATTTTCTATTGATTTCGGGTGACGATATGCTTACTATTCCTATGATGTCGGTAGGTGGTCAAGGGGTCATTTCGGTGCTTGCCAATGCTTTCCCATCTATTTTCTCCGAAATGGTGGCAGATGCACTCGCGGGCAACTACCGCAAGGCTTCGCAAAACCTGTATCAACTTAATAGCATCAACCCGTTGATGTATACTGAGAGTAATCCAGTGGGTGTAAAACACGCCATGGCACTACAAGGCGTTTGTGGCAATACAGTAAGGTTGCCTTTGTTGGCTGCTTCAGAAAAGCTTCAGGCTCAAATAGCCGAAATGATGCCTTCAGCAGTTGAGGTGCAAAACTAAGCAAATGGACAAAAAGAGAGCTTTGCCTACCACTTACTGCTCTCTTTTATTTTAACCTCATCTCGGCTTTTAATAATAGGCTGCAAATCGTTCAAAAATGGAGACGATTTTTTTATTGAGCTACAAAAGCAATTTTATTTCCATCTTCTTTTTGTAACACCAACAATCTACTCGTCAATTTAATAATTTTGAATACCTCTTTGTCTTCTTGGTTGGCTCCTATGCCCGATAAGGTTAGTTGATTCCCAGCCCGTTTCCACGACCCATCATGTTGTTGTATGTTCACTTTTCACTTGAACTGTCTAAAAGTTGGGAGTTAATAATGTAACAAATTCAAACCTCTACCTCACGCGAAGGCCTTACCGCAGGGTGACCTGAGCAATGCCACTCGACAAGTAAAAAAACAACTTATTTTTGAAAAGCCTCACAGTTAGCCCTAGAGTTGTCAAGTATTGGTCTGACTAAAGCCTTAAGACTAACACGAGGAAGTTGTTTTTTGGGCTTGAATTGTCTACGATGGCACACGCAAGGACGACGTGCACCAGCAAGGGATAAAACCGCTAGCTGCATACTCGTAATTAGCCAAGGCAGAGCTCCCTGCGGTCGGTTCGTAATTGAAAAATTCGTAATTAATCTGTCTTACCACAGAGTGACCTGAGCAAGGCGAACCAGCTACTTGAAAACCGACTTATTTTTGAAAAGCCTCAGCTTTTGGGTTAGCAAGTGTTCCGTCATTCGCCGGAATAGTCAGGCTTATTGGTCAGGCTAAAGCCTTAAGACCAATATGGGAAGGTTATTTTTTGGGCTTGAATTGTCTACGATGGCACACGCGAGGACGATGTGCACCAGCAAGGGAGATTCGATCGTTTTTTTAACAAAGCAAATTCAATTTAAACCACCACCTCACGCGAAGGTCTTACCGCAGGGTGACCTGAGCAATGCCACTCGACAAATAAAAAAATAACTTATTTTTGAAAAGCCTTACAGTTAGCTCTAGAGTTGTCAAGCATTGGTCTGGCTAAAGCCTTAAGACCAATACGGGAGGTTATTTTTTAGGTTGAACTGTCTACGAAAACCTGCCAAGATTTTTTGAAAATCAACACCTTATACAGTAAAATCACTAGCTGCATACTCGTAATCCGTAATTGAAAAATTAGGAGTGTTCAGAGAAATTTTTTAACATATATTGATTGGTTCATCTTCATTCTCCTTATATCTAAATTTATGGGTAAAGTTAGCGTTTCGGATTTATTTTCCCTTCTACCTGATGATTTGCTTGATAACTTAAGTCAGTCTACTGATGTAGATAAGTGGGTAAGCAAATTACCAGGCAAACTATTTATTAAGCTACTGCTATACAGCGTGTTAAACAATGAGCGTCTTAGCCTTCGGGAAATATCATCTGAGATGAGCAATCCTATATTTCAAAGTTTTTCATCTGAGATGGTCGAACAAATGGCTGGTTGGACTGGTATTCGGGAACGTTTGCGGCATATCAAGCTTCCTTTTATCGAGCAGGTATATGAACATTTTTTTGCAGAAGCTCATGCTTTATATGGAGAGAAAAAGCTTCTTGATTACCATATCAAACGTTACGACTCTACTTTGATTAAGGTATTTGGTCATTTATTACAAGGAATGAAAGTAGGTAATACATCTAAAAATAAATTTCAAGTAAAACTGACTACTGAGCACACTGATGGTTTTGGTCTCCGTGTGAGTTTCCATCAAGATCAGGCTCATTTAAGTGAAGAAACCGCCTTGCAAGAACAAATTAATCTGGGAAAACACAGTTCCCAAGATATTATAGTTTTTGATAATGGTTTGAAAGGGCGTCGTAAGTTTAAAGATTTTGATGAAGCATCTATACAGTTTGTGACCAATATAGGTAAAAAGCCCCGTTATCAGGTGAATCGTCCTCATCAGCTCCTAGATCGCCACCACCCTGATTTAGACTTTATACAAGACAGTGTTGTACAATTATTTGAGCGTGGACAACCTACCAATTCAATGGAGCATGAGTTTAGGTTGATAGAGTTTAGAGTTAAGGAAACGGGGAAGCACCTTTTTATCCTGAGCAATCTTTGGGATTTACCCGCAGAAGTGGTGGCTCAGGTTTACTTGATGAGATGGGATATAGAAGTGATTTTCAGGTTTTTAAAACAAGAAATGAACCTTACACACTTTGTTTGTAATGATCTGAATGCTATAAAAGTAATGATTTATGTAAAGCTTATTGCAGCAATGATGATCCTTATTTTTAAACAAAAAAATGCCATCAAAACATATAAAAGAACCAAAAAACTCTTTTTGGAAGACATCTATCTTTTGATTGTAGTAGAAATGATGGAAAGTCCAGACCTGAGTCAATGGTTTCTAAAAAAAGCAAAAAAAAGACTGAAAAGAGAATAGATAATATTTCTCTGAACAGCCCTAATTGAAAAATTCGTAATTAAATCGTCTGACCTGAGTAATGCAAACCCGAAACTTTATAAATAACTTGTGCAGAAACATTTGGTTGAGCAAGTGTTCCACTATTCGCCGGCAGGCGAGCCCAAAACTTACAAAGCGTCATAAAACATCTTTTATGTTTGTTTTCGTGTAGCAAATTCAATTCAACTAAAAAAACCCTGATACAAATCAGGGCTTGGATGTTTTTAAACTGTTTTTTGTTCTATCCTACCCAATATTTCTACACTGTTAAGCGCATATTGCATTTGCTGAATGTTTGCCTGTAGAAAAGTTTTTACTTGAGTGTATTCTTGGTTTTCAAACAACTCTAACGAAGCGTTCGCGTCAAACGCCAATGCCTCTAGTTGAGCGTACAGACTTTGAGCAAATATGTTGATGATAGATTGAGGGATGGCAATGTTTTGTACCTCTTGATTTAAATCAGTAGATTGCATACTGTTAAATTTAAACGTTTGACAAAAAGCCCTTGAGGTAAGACGTCCAAATCATAACCTCTTGGGCTACTTTCACCATGAAAGTATAAACAAATATAAGAAAAAAGCCCTCCTTTCGCAAGAAAGGAATAACGTAATTTACTGTAAATCAATACTTTATACAATAAAACCTCTATTCTTTTAAGTCTTCCTTTGGGAGACTTAAAAGCGTTGATGAATACAAGTCTCCGGACTTGTTTGCGAATGCAAAGCTTGGTAATAGTTCAAGTCTATTGAGCCATTCAGCTAGAAAGCCTGTCTTGTAAAGATCGGAGACTTCTTTTCATCTATAAGTTTCAAGTGTCCTTACGGAACACTTAAAACAGCGTGGGAAAACCAACTTATTTTTGAAAAGCCTCACAGTTAGCTCTAGAGTTGTCAAATATTGGTCAGGCTAAAGCCTTAAGACCAATACAGGGAGGTTATTTTTTAGGCTTGAACTGTCTTCGAAAACCTGCCAGGATTTTTTAGCGTCTCATAAAATCCTGGCAAGTTTGGAGCTAGTTTTTAATAAAGTAAATTCACCTCAAACCTTGTGATAAAATCACTAACTGCATACTCGTAATTAGCCAAGGCAGAGCTCCCTGCGGTCGGTTCGTAATTGAAAAATTCGTAATTCAACTGTCTTACCGCAGGGTGACCTGAGCAAGGCGAACCAACTACTTGAAAAACAACGTATTTTTGAAAAGCCTCAGCTTTTGGGTTAGCAAAAACTCAAAAACCCACAATGAAATGGATTTTCGAGTTTTTTAGAGGCATTCACTGCTTGTGGGTTAATCAAGAACAACCTATGCTCATTCTTAATATGAATGAGATGCATACAAAGGTCATTAGGTTACTGGGGCAAGAAGTTAGGAAATACTATCTCCTTGAATAAACGCCTCATAAACAGTGGTTTAATAAATTACTCGGTTTTAGCTACACAGGTGCGGAAAGTCGGTTCGATCATTTTTTTAACAAAGCAAATTCAATTTAAACCACCACCTCACACGAAGGTCTTACCGCAGGGTGACCTGAGCAAGGCGAACCAGCGACTTGAAAACCGACTTATTTTTGAAAAGCCTCAGCTTTTGGGTTAGCAAGTGTTCCGTCATTCGCCGGAATAGTCAAGCTTATTGGTCAGGCTAAAGCCTTAAGACCAATATGGGGAGGTTATTTTTTGGGCTTGAACTGTCTACATACACGCGAGGACGCGTGCACCAGCAAGGGCTTAAGACCAATACAGAGCTTACTTGTTAGTTTGAATTGGCTTCTAACCCAAAAACTACCTACTGAAAATTAGCGCACTACAAATTTTCTAATCCCTAGAACTTTGTCATGACTGTGAACCATTAATCAACCAACGTCCGATTTTTTGGGCAGGTTGTTCTACCAACCTCAACGACGCCCACCCCAACACCGAGGTAATGCCCACCACTAACAAAAGTCGAACGGTATAATTAAGCATAGCCCAAAGTGGGGTATGATGGGGCAATGGGTTTGCCCAATGAAAAATAGTGAGCCAATGAATGACGGCAAAATGAATGAGGTAGGCGCTGTAGCTGATTTTGCCCAGAAAACGGGTCAATCGATTGACAAACAAAGAATATTCACAGCGAGACAAGGCAATGACCAATAGCAAAAAACCCAGCCCAAAAAGTACATGTTCGGGGATGACAGGGTACCATACTAAGTGGCTCAACACCAACACAGCCAGGCTACCCAGGTAAAACGCTGATATTTGAGCGTCTTGCCTGATGATAAGAAAGTAGGCAATGATACCAAAGCCAAATACAGGCAATTGGTTGGGAAAATATAAGTAAAGGTAATTTGTCCAAAGGGTGGAGTTGTCAATCAAAGGGTAAGCAAGTAATAGGCTATTTAGCGCAAGCGAAAAGAGCAGACTCCATATTGTAAAACCTACGGCTTGGTTGAGAGACCTAATGCGAGCAATCAACCACGGAATACATAAATAAAAGGTCATTTCGACGGTGATAGACCAACCACCGGGCACTACGCCCAACATCCAATAAGGGTTGATGCCGTGGGCAAAAACAACGTTTGAAGCAATATTGGGCAAAGAGATGGGTTGATCGTTGCCCAGCCAAAACCGAGCAGCAAAACCGTCTTGCAAGAGGTAATATACAATGCCTATATAGTATAAGGGAGCTATTCTAAAAAACCTTCTGACAAAAAAGTTTCTGGCAGTGTGTACTTCATTTTTTTCTCTGGTTTTGTAAGATAAAAACAAAGTAAAGGCACTGACCACAAAAAAAAGTTGTACCCCTTTAGCTCCTTGGTCTATCAGGTTAGAAAAAACAACCGGGTATTTGTTATAACCACTGTGTCCGGTATGCACCGCCATTACACCCAAAATGGCTATGCCTCTTAAGGCGTCAATATATTTTAATTTCATAAGAGGCAAATACTCATGCTTGGCGGTAACCCAGCCACTATAGATTAGTTTTTATACCGAATGCCCAGTTTTTCCATGCGCGAACGCAAGGTAGTGGGCTTGATGTCGAGAATCTTGGCGGCGCCCTTTTCTCCACTTATTTGTCCTTTAGTCATTTTGAGCACTTCATTAATCAATGCTTTTTCTGACTCTACCAAAGTGAGCGTCTTTTTGGGTTTGCGGGCTCCGTTTACATTAAACCAATTGCCTACCTCAAGTTTGCCGCTTTGACTAATAATGACCGCTCGCTCGATGATGTTTTCAAGTTCGCGAATATTACCTGGCCAGTCATAACTGGTCAATTTATCGGCGGTACGCTTAGGTATAGACTTGATGGTTTTACCGATTTTTTTTCCGTATTTCTGGGCAAAAAATGAGGCCAACAAGGTCACATCTTCCTTACGCTCACGCAGTGGCGGCACATTGATCGGAAACACGTTCAAACGATAGTACAAATCTGAACGAAACGTGCCTTTTTCTACCTCTTTATCCAGGTCACGGTTGGTTGCCGCAATAATGCGTACATCTACTTTGGTAGTGCGTGGGTTGCCCAGGCGTTCAAACTCCCCCTCTTGCAGCACCCTTAAAAGTTTAGATTGCAGTTCGAGCGGAAGCTCCCCTATTTCATCTAAAAAAATACTGCCCTTATCGGCAAGTTCAAAACGCCCTATTTTTTTGGCTATAGCCCCAGTAAAAGCTCCTTTTTCGTGCCCAAACAATTCGCTTTCTATCAGGTTGGCGGGCAACGATGCGCAGTTTACTTTTACCAGCGTTTTTTCGCGGCGCTGGCTGTTGTTGTGCACCGCCCTTGCCAGCAATTCTTTTCCGGTACCAGTTTCGCCCAAAATAAGCACGGTAGCATCAGAAGGCGCCACTTGTTCTATTTGTTGCAATACCAGCCTAAAGTCATCGCTTTGGGTTACAATTTCTTCAAAGTTGTTGTTTACCCTTATTTCTTGCTTTAGGTACAAGTTTTCTTGCTGAAGTTGGTCTTGCACCTCCTGCAGTGCCTGCTTAAGTTCCGAAGTACGTTCATTTACCTTATGCTCCAGGTTTTGGTTGGCGTCTTCCAGAGATTTTTGCAGCTTACGAATGGTCAAGTGTGCCGATACTCTGGAAAGTACTTCTTTATGTTGGATAGGCTTGGTTACATAGTCTACTGCCCCCATACTAAAAGCTTTCACCTTGTTTTCGGTATCCGACAAGGCAGTCATAAAAATGATAGGGATGTCTTTGGTACTGTCATCTTCTTTTAAGCGGTGACAAGTCTCAAACCCATCAATACCAGGCATCATTACATCTAGTAAAATGAGGTCGGGCTTGACAAAAGCTACCTGTTCAATGGCGCTTTCTCCATCTTCGGCTACCAATGTTTTATACCCTTCCTGGCTTAGGTGTTCTACCATTAGTTTTATATTGGCTGGGGTATCATCTACCACCAATATTTTACCTTTCTTTGTAGTTTTATCTTCTTGCATTTTAACAAATCAACTCATTAATTGTGGTTCAGAGATTATTTCTATCAGTTGCTCAAACGATGATTGATAGTTTACGTATGTGTACGTTTTCACCCTTACTTTATATCTTTCTTATAAGGCAACATAATGGTTACCTCAGTAAATTTATCTAGTTTACTGTCAATATATATTTTCCCTTTCATTTTATCAATAGCTTTTTTTGCTACATATAGCCCCAAACCATTTCCCTGCGATTGTTCGTTGGCTCGAAAATACATATTTAACACTGTGGCAAGGTATTTTTCATCAATTCCAAGCCCATTGTCTTTTACTACAATTTTTAAGCTATTTTTTTCCAGGGTAATACTTACCTCTATCCATGGGGCTTGGGCTTGGGCAAACACTACCGAGTTTTCTATCACGTTGAATAAAATTACCTCTAAAAAAAAAGGGTGATAGTTTACTTCTTCGGGTAATGAGTGCGTAAACTTAAAGTTGATGGATTTTTTTTGTAAAAGCCCACTAAAACGTTTTTTTATTTTCGCCATGATCCGTTCTATGTTCATGGGTTTGGTCACTTCGGCCGATGACTGGTTGATTTCGCTTACCATCTGAAGCTTCTTAAGCAAATGATCCATCTGCACTGCCGTGAGTCTTACCTGGGCAAATAGTTCACGTGCTTCATTGTCTGCCAAGGTAATATTTGCTATCTCTACCAAACCTAACAAGGTGGTGAGGGGGCGTCGCAAGTCGTGTGATGAACGATACAAAAACCGATCTAATTCTTCGTTTACTTCCTGCAATTTAAGTGTTCGCTCCCTTATGCGGTCTTCGAGTGTCGCATTGGTTAGTTTTAGTTCTTTTTGAAGGCTTTCCATCTTCAAATGAGTTTTGATCCTTGCCAGTACCTCCTCCTGCTGAAAAGGCTTGGTAATATAGTCTACTGCTCCTAATTGAAACCCTTTTACTTTGTCAACTGTTTCGTTAAGTGCAGACATGAATATAATGGGTATATCGGCAGTTTCTTTGTTTGCCTTCAGTGAGGTACAAGTTTCAAACCCGTTCAACCCTGGCATCATGATGTCCATCAGTATAAGGTCTGGTTTCATAAAACCCACTTGCTCAATGGCACTTTCGCCGTCTTCAGCCACCAGCATTTTATAGCCTTGGTCTCGTAAATAGCTCAAGATAACTCCTATATTGGCAGGGGTATCATCCACAATCAAAATTTTACCTTTCATGGTACTTTTACCAGAGTTATTCATCAGTTTTTAATTGAGACTTTATAAACTGCCGTATCAACTTCATCTTGTACTCGCGCGCAAATGTACGTATTTTTGCCACAAACGGTACAAAACCCTCATCTTCCTCCTCTAACCCAGTCAATCGCTCTACCAGTGACTCTACATCACCAATAAGCGCCAGTTTATATATTTGTTGTAACACCTCCTGACTAGGAAATATCATTTCTTTGTTTTGCGGTACCACTTTGGCACTACTGTTCGACACCACCTCCAGGGCTTGCTCGTATACCCACTCTATCGCCAAGTGCCTTGCCAGGGTGGCCAGCATTTCGGCAATGTTTACAGGTTTGGGCACAAAATCGTTGCAACCCACTGCCACACTTTGGTTGCGGTCGTAGTCGTATACACTTGCTGAGCAAGCAATAATTTTGATTCCCTTGAGGCTGGCATCTTCTCTAATCAGCTTTACTGCTTCAAAACCATCCATATTGGGCATGACCAAATCCATAATCACACATTCAGGCTCGTATTCCCTGGTTTTATTTACAGCATCTTCTCCATCTATGGCTTCGTATACTTCAAAACCCAACGGACTGAGCATATTGTTCAAAACCATTCGGTTTTCTTCTCGATCGTCTACCACCAACAACTTGATAGTATCGCCTTGGTAACCCACAATATTTCTCTCTTCTTGTGGCGGCTGAGGCAACTCGCTATTGGTTACGGGCATATCTATAGTGAGCTTAAACAAACTCCCTTTGCCCAAGGTGCTTTCTACTTGAATAGAACCATCCATGAGTTTTACCAAACGGTTACAGATTGCCAGTCCCAGTCCTGTACCTTCTGCCTGGTGGCGACTACCTCGTACCTGATGAAAAGGCTCAAATATTTTGGCAATAGTGTCTTTGGGTATTCCAGTACCCGTATCTTCTACCTCGAACACAAAAATATGATTCAATACTTTGGTTGGGTGTGGGGTATGGGTAATCCTAAAAGTAACTCCTCCTTCATCGGTAAACTTAATGGCATTGCTCAACAAGTTGAATAATATTTGTCGGATGCGTTTTTCATCACCATTTACAAAATAAGGCAGCTGAGCCGGGCTCTCGAAACGGTAGTCTATATTTTTGTTTTCGGCCCATACCCTGGTAATGCTTACTACATTTTTTACAAAATCGGCAAAATTGAAATCATTGTTTTCCAGCTCTAGTTTGCCTGATTCTATTTTTGACAAATGCAAGATATCGTTGATCAACAACAACAGTTGCTCTCCACTGCGTTCTATGATCTGCAAACCGTCGCGTTGGGGTGGGGTAATATTTTTTTCTTTTTTAAGAATTTGAGCGTATCCTAAAATCCCGTTCAATGGCGTACGTAAGTCGTGGCTCATACTTGCCAAAAACACACTTTTTGCCTGGCTTGCTGCTTCTGCTGCAGCTTTGGCGCTTTGCAGATCTTCTTCATAACGTTTACGCTCATCTATATTGGTCATCGTACCAATGGTGCGAATGGCCTTGCCCACCTGACTAAATTCTACGGCTTTGCCCCGGTCTAAAAACCACTTATACTCACCATCTTTGCACTGCATACGATATTCGATGGAGTAAAACGGGAAGTTGAGTTCTTTGTACTGATCAAAAGCAGTAATCACTTTTTCTTTGTCTTCATGGTGCAAGAGTTTGCGCCACACTTGTCCGTTTACGTCAAATTCGTCAGGCTCAAAGCCTAACATACGGTAATAGTTACTACTGGCAAAGGTTCTATCTTCGAGCATGTCTATGTCATACAAACCATCACGGGTAGCTTCCAATGCATATTGCAAACGGGCTTCGCTTTCGCGTAAAGCTTCCTCAGCGTGCTTTTTCTCATGAATGTTGATCAACGATCCGGCTACTTTAGACGGGTTGCCATATTCATCACGTGCCACAATACCGCTTTCTCTAAACCAATGATATTCGCCATTGCCCATGAGCATTCTATACTCTACAAAATATGGCTGAATCCAATCAGGATTATTGATGTAAGTTTCAAAACGCTGAATTACTTCCTCGCGTTCTTCAGGGTGAATTTTATTGTGCCAGGCGGTCAGGTCAATATGGTTATCGGGTGAGGTAATGTCTAATATGTTTAACATTTTGGGCGACACCCAAGCCAACGCCTCTTTGCCCAGTTTTTTGTTTTGGGGCACAAAGATTTCCCAGAGCCCCTCCCCTATTCCCTGGTGAATAAGCTCAAAGCGACTATGGGCTTCGTTCAACTCTTGCTGCTTTCGCTCTAGTGCTACATTGGTTTTATTGAGTTGCTCTACGTTTTGTCTGAGTTCCTCTTCTTGTGCCTTGAGGGTTTCCGCATTTTCCTGTGACTCTTGCAACAACAAACTTAACTGATGGTTAGACTCTCTCAGTTCTTTGGTACGTTGGGTCACCTGGCGTTCCAGGTCATTTTTCAACGCCAGGAGTTCTTCTTGAGCATTTTTACGATCAGTAATATCAGCAATGAAACCCTCAATCATAGGCTCTTTTACATCACCAGGTTGCCCCGTCAAACGCCCCTTTTCCCACAACCACTTGATCTGCCCATCTACCATTACCGGGTACTCTACCTCAAACGGGCGGTTTTCTTTGAGCGCGGTTTGGGCTTCTTCCCATAGGATTGTCTTGTGCTCTGGCAATATGATATCATTAAACTTCCGTTTACCTTCGATAAACTCTTCTGGGGTAATGCCTGTTAATGCGGTACTACCTTCACTTACAAACACCATCGGTCTTTCTTGGTTGTTGTGGCAACGATATACCATTCCAGGCAGGTTCGACATCAAGGTAGATAGTTGTCGTTCGCTTTCGCGTAAACTTTGGGTAGCCTGTTTCAACTCCGAAATGTCGGAGATGATACCAATCATTCGTTCGGGGCGACCTTGCTCATCTCTGGCTACAGTTTTACCCTTGGCAAAAAACCATTTATAGGTACCTTTCTTGGCGCGCATTCTATACTCTAAGCTATAGTCAGGGGTTTCGGCGGTTAAATAACGCTGCTGAGTATTCAGTACATTCTGAACATCGTCGGGGTGAATAAGCGACACCCAGTTTTCGTGGGTAGCCTCAAACTCATTGGGGCGATAGCCCAACAAGTGGTAATACTGAAAACTATTGTATTTATTGTTTTTGGTATCCCAATCCCACAAACCTTGTTTAGCAGCATTCATTGCCAGCTTGAGTGTTTCTTCACTATCGCGCAAAGCGTATAAAGCCTTGTTACGATCGGTTACATCTACTCCTACACCCCAATGTGCCCAACCCGCTATAGGATAGTGTTTAGAGTTTTGAGTCCAGGATATAATTTTTTCGGTGCCATCTTTACATATAATTGCCACCTCCCAGTTCTTAAAATCTCCTTTGCGCACCAACCATTGCCTGTATACTTTTTTACGGTATTTGTCATCAGGAATCAACATTTGAAACACATGACGGTTGCCAATAATTTCTTGCGATGAATACCCGGTAATGCGCTCACACTCGGCATTCCACATCACAAAGTTGAGCTTTTCATCCAAAGCGTTGATCATTACTGGCACATTTTGCACCGTCATTTTCATTTGCTCCTCACTGCGTCGCAACAGCTCGTCGGTGTGTTTCCTTTCGGTAATATCATTGATAATGCCTACCATTCGTATAGGAATGCCCAAGCGATTTTTCTGCACAATTTGTCCTTTAGAGGCCACCCATTTGTAGCTACCGTCTTTGCACCTGATCCTGAGCTCTACCTCATATTTAGGAATTTCCTCGTCCAGGTATCGTTGTTGAAAATTGGCCACTTTTGGGCGGTCATCGGGGTGTACATGCGACAGCCACTGGTCGTAATCGGGCTTAAATGGAATGGGAGGGTTTTCGTAGTATTGATACCCCAAAATGCGGTAAAAGTCGGGGCTGAGGTAGTTTTCGTTGGCACGAATGTCCCAGTCCCATAAGCCTTGATGGGCGGCTTCAATGGCAAGCTTCAAACGGGTTTCGCTTTCTTTCAGTGCTGCCTTGGCAATGCGATTTTTGGTAATATCACGGCTAATAATCAACAAGTGGGTACAGTCGCCCTGTTCGTTGATAATGGGGGTGAGACGGTTTTCTCTAAATAGCACTTTGCCCCCGTCCAGGTCTAGCCTGTCGGTAAACAACACTTCTTGTTTTTTCTTCAATACTCTTTTTACCCGTTGAATCTCACGGTGTAGCTTGTCATCGTCCTGATAAAAAGCCCTTTTATAATATTCGTCTATTTTGACGCCTATAAGTTCAGCTGGAGTGATTACTTCGCCTCTAAACGCAAACATTTCGATGACATGTTGATTGGTAGACTCCAGCACTGGCATCCCTTCTTCTTCTACCTTAAACAAAGTCATTAGTTCATGGGTGTTGTTATAAATCAGCTTGAGCTGTGCCTCGCTTTTTTGGGCTTGCTCTTTAGTTTGCCTCAGGTTGTGGTACGCCAGTCGCTTTTCATAAGCGTTAGAAATAATATTGGCAATGGTTTTTATGAGTTCTATTTCGTTTTCGCTCCAGTTGCGTTTGATCAAACACTCGTCAAAACCAATCAAGCCAAAATGTTTGCCCTGTACATACAACGGTGCCACCAACAACGATTTTATTCCTTGTGCTTTCAACGATTTTTGTACTGCTTCGGAGCCTTCGGTATCGGCATCGGTAATAATAAAAATGCCTGATTCTTCTATCACTTTTTTGTAATAGGGAACCCTGGCATAGATTAAAGTCCGGAATTTATGCTGGCGATTCTCGATACCTTTGCGACACCACTCAAAAGTGTTGAGGCTTTTTTCTCCATCACTTTCATCTTCGTAAATAGATACCCGGCTTACGTTGGTGTGCCCCCCCAACAGGTGCAATACTTCTCTGACCTGTTCGTCGAAACTATCCAGGGAGTTAAAAATAGATGATATTTCGGAGAGTGTAGTTTGACGTAGCAGGTTATTTACAAGTTGCTCGTTCGACTGGGTAAGCTCAAGGGTTCGCTCGTCTACCAGTTCTTCCAGGTGGTCACGGTGTTGGTTGAGTTCAGTAATTGTAATCATCAAGATTTCTTTTTGAGAGCGTAGTTCTTCGTTTTGCAACTCAAATTTTTCTTGCTTGACCCTTAATGCATTTGTTTGGTTAATCAACTCTTGGTTAATCGTATTTTTTTGGCGATTGCTTCTCACAAGAAAAAGGCCCAAAATGACAACTATAGAAATGAATATAATACCTCCTCCTATAATAAACCTGTTGAGCTCTACTTTTTGCCTTAGCAAACTATTTTCGGTGGTCGTTTTCTTGATCTCATACTGTGACTTCAAACTGGCAATGCGTACTCTGGCATCAGAGTCTCTTATTTCATGTTCCATTGCCCTTACCTTAAGCTGGTAGTTATACGCTTGTTTAAAGTCGCCTTTGGCTTTGTATAAATTGGCCATTTCTTCATAACTGGCAAGCACCCGCTCTTTTGCTTTCATTTCGTGCCCCAGTTTCAAAGCCCTTGAGAGGTGGTCAACTGCCTTGTCGTAATTTTCAAGCAAAATTAACACCTTGCCAATATCATTATTTGCGTCGGTTTCAAGGTCTTGGTTTTTAAGCTCTTTGGCTATGTCTAGTTCCTGATAGAGCAACTCCAACGCCTTTTTGTTGTCGCTCAGCAAGGCATAGAGGTAAGCCAACCTGCCCAACGAGCGTGCCTCGCTTTCTTTATAGCCAATTTTTCGGGCTACCTTCAGGCTTTTGTTCAATAGCTCTTTTGCCCTGCCGTTGTTATTGCTATGAATGGCAATCTGTCCTTGGTTACTCAATATGTTAGCTATTCCCTTTTGATCGTTTAAATCTTGAAAAATCACCAACGCATCGTCATAGTGTCGATCTGCCTCTTTGTATTTACCTTGTCGCCGCAACACATTCCCCATATTACGGGAGCTTTCGGCTGCTTCGAGCAAATGTTTGTTTTCAACAAAAAGGTCATGTGCTTTGAAAAAATACTCATAGGCCTGCTGATAATTGCTGATGGCAAAAAAGTAATGCCCAATATTGGCGTAGCTACTTGCTACCCCATAACTATCGTTCATTCTCAGCGAAATTTCCAAGGCTTTTTGGGCGTATTCTTCTGTCTTGATGGGAGCCGAAGAGTGGCGTAGTAAATAAGCCAAATGGTTGAGTGCTCTAATTTTTTGTTTGCCCTGCAGTTTAGGCAATAGCTTCCGCAGACTATCTTCTCCGGCAACTTGAGCAAATAGTAAATGATTGAAAAAAAATAAAGCAATAATGGTTATTCTTACAAATATCTTATACTTGCGCATTGCAAAAAATTTGAATACAGGAATTGATAGCGTTGTACTCTACCCTACTATTTTTCGCCCTGATTTGTGTCCTCACAACCGAGTTTACGAGTCCTTAGATACCGATGAATATCAGTGCTCAGCGAAGCTAAGGAACGTGATCGCCCCGTAAACGGGATTTCGGGCATAGCCCTCAACAATAACTGTCCGGTTTAGAACATATCCTCTTTACTGACTTTCGTTACTTTTAGCCTTTGGCAGAGCTCGGCGCAGCAGGGCTGCAGCCATCGGTTTTCGCCGTAGCTATGGCTACGACTGCAAAAAGTGCCTCAGCCAGCCTCGAGTATACGCCCTCAATCTCGACACTTATTTTGAACATGTTCCTAAATCAAACCACCCAAAAAACAACTTATTTTAGGGTTTCGATCAGTTGGTGAAGACACACAACCGAGGCGAGGATGATGTTTTTTAAAAAAAGCTGGGTAGAGTAGTAGCGTTGGTTTGTCGATAGTACTTACAAACTATTGTTTGTCTGTTACTTAAAATTTATAAAGCAATAGTACTATGACAAACCGCTGCTATACCTCAAGATAATTTTTTATACATTCTTATTCAAAGAAAAACTTTTAGAATATAGAAAAAATTAAACTCTAAATAAAATCCTGTGCTTTTTTTGCACCTCAATACACCGTTTCACAAGCTCCAAAGCCTAACCTGTTTTTCTCGCCAAAGCCAGTAAGCAACCCAAGCTCTATGATTTCTTTGGGAGCAGTAAGCCTAAACTCATACATAAAGCCCCTGATACGCGCCTCGTTGGTGGTGTGCGCTTTTACCGTAATGAGTCTTGACTTTATCTTTTTGTAATGGTTTACCTCAAACTCTATCCTTTGGTGCGTTGAGCTTTCAGGAGTTTGGTTAGTTTCCTGCAACACTTTTACATACTTGCCAAGCAATGCTTGTAAAAAAAGGTTTTCGTACTCAGGGTGTTCAGGAGGCAAATAGTCTACATTGCCTCGGTTATTGAGCTTACTGATCAACAATGGAGACAAAGTTTTAAACGATACCGTAGTACTTGGCATGCGCAAAGGCAAAGGCTCTACGTTTTCTACAATAAAGCGTGCCTGAGAAAACTTGTCGCCCAGATACATTTGTCTGTCCAAAAATAAATCCTTGATAAACCGCTCAGCTGAAGGGTCTAAATAAAATGATATAATAAAAGAGATTTTTGGGCTAATGACCTGCAAACGATCGGCAAATATTTCGCGCCGTGGCACGTATAAATTTGAAAATGAAAACCATTGAAAGTTTTTCCTACGGGCAGGGAGTTTGTGCTGCTTCAAAAAACGCTGGTACTTGGTATTGGCATCTTTGCAAATACCCAAAATACACGAAGATAGCTCATACTGATAGTTAATTGGAATAACAGTATAGGCATCGGTAGTTTTGAGGGTGATTTTGTATCTCATAACTATTTTGGTTGATTAAAAAGGATGCTAAAGCCGGGTAATATAGGAATAATAACTATGTTGATACATAAAATCCCCTATTGACCCAAGAATTTAACTGATGGCAAAATACAATTTTTTTATCACTTTTTTAAATGATTTTATGAGATGTGTTACATTATCTTGACTGCTGATGTTTGACTATGGGTGTTTTTATCAAAAAACCGGTGTTCGTATCAGGTAAGTCAACCCTTAACTTTTTCATACACAAATGTTTAATTTATCGCCAGGGTGGTTTAGCCACGGACAAAAACTAAAATAAAATACTCCTGGTATTTGTTTTAAAAAGTGTGACTATTTCGTTAGATTTATCTATACCTATTGTATGTCTACAAAAGAGCAAACGATCACTTTATGCTGTTGAATATTGTATTGGTACTCATTGCGGGACTTTTGGTTGTTGTTGCTGTACTTCAGCGAAATACGATCTACACACAAAAGGAAGAAATAACACATCTTCAGTCTCAAACGCAACATCAGGAAGAGCAATTGACCCAACAAAAAAAAGAGTATTTAAAGGGATTGAAGGCACTTGAAGTTGCCCAAAAAAACCGGGATGAACAACAACAAACGCTAGAGTTTAATAACCAGAAAATGCACGCAAATGAACAGGTGCTCATCAAAGCATACAACCAATTGAAAGCGAGCCAGGAAGAAATAAAGTACCAAAAAACAATGCTCGAAGAAACGTTTGAAGAACTTAAAATAAAAAATAACCGCCTCACCGACAGCATCATATATGCCAAGCGTATTCAGCAAGCTATTCTTCCTAATCACATCGAAATCAAGAAGTCTTTTAGTGATGCTTTTATCATTTTTTTGCCCAAAGATATGGTATCGGGTGACTTTTACTGGTTTACTCAAATAGGCAACAAAACATTTATTGCTACGGTTGACTGCACGGGACACGGTGTACCCGGAGCCTTTATGAGTATCATAGGGCACACTTTGCTCAACCAGATTGTGCGTGAAAAAGAAATATTTGAACCCAGTGAGATTCTCGAAACCCTGGATACCGATATTTATACTGCGTTGCATCAGCAAGAGTCTAAAAGCATAGATGGCATGGACTTGAGTTTGTGCTGTATAGAAACACCTATGGGGTCTACCCGGCTCAAGCAAGCCAACGACAAGGTCAAGGTAGTATTTTGCGGAGCCAAGTCTACCCTTTATTACAGCCAAGTGGGTCAAATATTGAAAATAAAGGGCAACCGACGCTCTTTGGGAGGGTGGCTCAAGCGTAGCAAGTACCCATTTACCAACCACGAAATACATTTGCCCAAAGGAGAAATGCTTTACCTTACTACCGATGGCTATACTGATGCTGCCAACCCACGACGCAGGCATTTTGGCACCACCAAGCTGGTAAAACTGATGACTCAAATACAAACACTTCCGCTGTATAAACAAAAGCAATACTTTGAAAAACGGCTCCAAAAACACCAGAAAGGTACTGAACAACGCGACGATATTACAGTTATGGGCATTAGGATTTAACCAAGCCAGCCTATTTCATCTTGCTCATCATGGTAAAACCCGCCCACCATTTAGGCCAGGCTGTTTTGGGATCTTGCAACATCGACAACTTGGCAAGGCGCAATGCTTCACGGTAGGTTTTGTTTTGATTGAGCAGCTTGTAAAAACGAATCATCAATTCGGCCGCATCCTTGTCGTTTACCGACCATAAGGTATAAATAATATGAGGCACCCCCAAATATACAAACCCTCTGGTAATGGCCAGTATTCCTTCGCCTTTTACATTGCGTCCGGCCCCCCCCTGACAACTGCTCAAGACTACCATGTCGGCTTTGAACTTGAGGTTAAATATTTCTTCCAGCGACAATTCACCATCATTTGCCTGGGCTGAGTCAATGACCTTGTCAGGATAAAAAGCCAGAATGGGGGTGTCATCGTCCAGCATTCCGTGGGTAGCAAAATGCACAAAACGATAGTATCCTGTCAGGTTTTTGATCATTCGTTCCGACACTTGCTCGCCTGTATATATTTTGCTGGTTCTTTTTAAGCTGGTAAACAAGCGATGGATGTTTTCCACTTCGGTTTTGGTATAGGGCAAAGCACTCAGGTTGCGTCTAAAAATACCACTTGTTGCGTATTTGGTCTGAAAAACCGGTGCAAAACCCATAAACTCCTGGGTATGCGTTGCTTTACGCCGTTGTTGTTTTAGCAAGGCAAGGCTTGCCGATGGGTACAAAGTAACCCCCCACCTTCGGATCAGGTAAGGGTATTGGTGTTGTTTACCATTGGGTGGGTGGGGCTTGGTAATAAATGCCTCAAAGGGCAAATTACTCAACAAACCATCTGGCACAATCAATAAATGTTTTTTAGAGGAGATATGCTTTTCGATGGGTTGAATAAACTGTTTGAAAAAACGATGCCCCCGCTCCAGGTAGCTGTCATCAGTACCCCCTTTGATGTTGTAAAACCATTTCTTTATTTCTGCTTCGGTCTTTTTGCGGTTGACAGCCTGCTGCTTCACCCAAAAACCTGCTTTGGTAATGACAAAACTATACAGTTGTTCGTCGGTGAGCACATACTCTATCAGTGCCGTTTTTTCGTCTAAACGCTTTTGTACATCGGCTACGGTAGCGATATAAGTGTTGTGTTTGAGGTCGTAATAATCAGGGTAGCGTTGCTCAAGCCCTCGCAACAAGTCATCGTATTTTCTTCTGAGGTCAAATATGCGGTTTTCAAACGATTGTTTTTGCACGCTGTCTTTTTTGTTGAGAGCTTTTTTTATTTGAAAGCGGTTCAATTGGCGTTGATAATACAAAATAGACCCATTCAGTTTACGCTCCTGGTTGAGCACTGCTTCGGGAATATTGCTCTTGATACGGGCGGAGGCATCGGTAGCCAGCTTACGCAATACGCTCGACTTGCCCTTTTCGGCAAAGTAGAAGGCTTTCTTAAGGTAAGGGTTGTATTTGTTAACAGTGGCAACCCCATTACCTGTTTGGCTTTTATTCTCTTTTTGGTTGCCTACTTGTTGAGTAGCGTCATATTGGCTTAGTTTCCAGCATAGTTGCAGGGCATTGTCGTACAAGGAGGCAACTTTAGAGGTAAGGCGTAAACCATCGCTCTTGCGGGAAAGATTTTCCCTCATTTTATCGGCTAATTGATCAGCTAGTTCATAGGTTTTATAGGCTTGTTCTAGATTATTTTTACTGCGAGAAACTTTTTCTAGCGTAACCGATTTTTCAGTGAAGCTTGTTAATAAAGTACTATTACTATATACTTGATCACTGCTCGTTGGCAAAGCATATACATTGGCTGTATCATTGAATATACGGTGATTAGAGACCAATGCCTTTTGATAAAACCGAAGGGCTTGACCGTATTTTTTTTGTTTGTAATACAGGGCTCCCAGTTGATTATATAACACTGCAACAAAAGGATGCTTTTCGCCCAAACGGTTTCTACGCAGTTCTAATGCTTTTTGGTAATTTTCCAATGCTAAGCCATATTTTTCAGTCTTATTATAAGTATCGCCTATATTAGTATAATTTGCGGCTCCTCCACCCAACTCTTCTAGTGACTTTTTTAATGCCTTCTGCAAATAGTTTAATGCAACATCATACTCTCCTTTTTGTTGGTATAAATCACCCATATTACTTAAGGGGTACATTTTAAATTTAGACAAATGTCCAGGTAATTGAGTATAAATGCTTAATGCATTGTTATAACAGCGTAAAGCTTTTCTATAATCCTTTACATGCTTATAGGCTAAACCTAAAGTATTGTACGCATGGGCAGTTAAAACATGGTTAAATCCAAAAAGTTCTTTGCGCAAATTCAAGTACTTAGTACGATAGTCTAATGCTGCATAAAAAGCCCCTTTTGCATTATATATTGTAGCTATTTTAGAAAACACTGTGGCAACATTACCTAACACACGTTTTTCTAATGAATCAGGTATAAGCTTTAAACAAACAGGGTAGTGTCTTAGACCTTCCAGTAATAACTCTAAACCATAATTGTATTGATAGGTTTGCTGGGCATAAGACCCTAATAAATATAAATTATGAAAATAAGTAACGTAATCCCCCAAAACCTGTACATGCTCATTACTTTTTGCTAAATAATGTAATGCACTATCAGGCATTTTTTGTTGGGAAAAATAGGTATGCCTGGCGTTATAATAAGCTAACTCTTGTTTATTGACTTCTTGTGTAATATGCCATGTTTGCGAAAAAACCTGTCCTATCATTACCAAGTTCAGTCCCACTAGCCAAATACTTGCCTCCCAAAACTTACAAATACTATTATCCCCCCACATATTGATTTATATCTTTTTGTTGTGTACCAGAAATAAAACTTGTTTTTTAGATATTATCCTTCTAATTTATGAATTTTATCAACAACCTTACATCATTAATATAAACACTCAAAGGTATGAATACAAAAACTACTGCTCTCAATTTTGAATATGGCATTGCTTCTGAGCTTGATACCAATCAATTACTTACTGAACAAGATCAAGCTTGCTTTGACGAAATCCAACAGGTTCTCAAAAAGCACCAAGCACTTGATCGCTTTGGCGTTACTTTGCTTGATAATGACGCCTTGCCTGACAACACTATCCGCCTTGAGACAAATTCGATGGCAGAACGTACATTGATCAGCAGAATAGTGAACAAAAACCACTCAAAAAATAAGTCTGTTGAAACAAATTGGACATTAAACAACTCCAAAGTTCTAGCTGCTTGTGACAAAAGCTGTGAGGCTCCTAAAGGAAAACATGGACCACACCACGCAGGCGGAGGCCAAGCTCAATAAAATAATACATAGCAAAGCATTTTAATGAAACTAAAGTTACTCTTATTTACTACCCTTTGTTTTGCCCAGTTGGGCTATAGCCAAAACCTGGTGCAGCTTGCCAAACTTAAGCCCGCAGGGGCTTATGAAAATGTAAAGGTGCAAAAAATTTATTCCAATAAACATACCTCAAGCTTTGTTATTTGGATAAAAAAAGGCGTAAAAGCCCATAAACACCTAAAACACACCGAGCAGGTGTACATTCTTGCTGGAAAGGCTCGCATGCGATTGGATGATCAAACTTTTGAGGTGAAAAAAGGTGATTGGATAGCCATACCCGAAGGCAGTGTGCATGCTGTCACGGTTACCTCACGCAAGCCCTTACAGGTATTTTCGGTACAATCGCCTGAGTTTTTGGGCAAAGATCGTGTGTTTGTCAAAGAATAAAACAAGTACTACTCTGGGCTTTAGTTGCCAGGCTTTAAGCAGTGTGGTATCCTTCAACCATTTGCCCACCTACTTTTCTAAATAGCTGTTTTCATTTCTACTCAAGTTATTTAATTTCACAACTTTTTGTGACTTAATTGCGTTATTCAGGCATATCTACTTACTTTGCATCTCAAAGTACTTTACAATATATGAAAACAAATCTCAAAAACGGGCTTATACTGGGTGCCATGGCGCTGGTGGCATTGGTGCTCAAAAAATTTTACCAAACCGCTGAAGTTCCCGATTTGCATTGGATACTTGCCCCCACTCAGGCAGCAGTTCACAGCTTTACTGGTCTCCAGTTTAGCTATGATGCCAGCCAGGGCTACATCAATCAGGCACATCAGTTTGTCATTGCCAAGAGTTGTGCTGGGGTTAACTTTCTCATTATTGCGTTTTGCACTTCGGTTTTTGGGTTTACGCCAAAAATAAAGGGCAGCCATTGGCAATGGCTTTCGCTGCCAGTGTTTTTGGTCATTGCTTACCTACTTACTGTGGCAGTCAATGCCTTTCGTATTGTCAATGCTTTGTTATTGAAAGGCACCTACGCTGCAATACTTCCGGCTAACCGCTTGCATGCTATAGAGGGCGCCATAGTATACCTGGCGTTTTTGCTGATGTATTACCTCTTATTACACTATTGCTTTACAGTTTATAAAAACAAACAATCGCCTACACCTTCTGACTTACCAAACAATGTTACTCTATGAAAAACCTTATCAAACCTTATTGGATTTTACTTACCGTAACGCTGCCCCAATTGCTGCTGTTTGGCTTATATAGCAGCAGTTTTAGCATCATCAAGAGCTTGCTATCGCCCCAAAACCTGTATTACTGGCAAGCCTACGGGCTGATTTTGGGCAGTGCCTGGGGGTTGGCTACCTGCTACAGTGTTTGGGCAACCATTCGCAAAAAAAATATCAATGCTTATTTTAGTTTCATTGCGTTGAGCTTTTATGTGCCTATACTCTATTTCTTTTTAGCAGATCAGCACAAAATAATTCCGGGAAGTGTCCCCAACTGGATGCTGAGCACCAGTGATTTGCCGCTGTATGTACTGACTTTCCTGATGCCCGCCATTTTTCATAGTGTGCTTAGGCTGGTGGTGTTTTTTACACCCGGCAATACCCAACACCCCAACTGGTGGAACTTTGGGTTGGTTGTGGCTATTCCGGTCAGTTGGTATTTGCTATTTACCATTGTTTTGCCCGCTATTAACCAAGGGGGCATCAACAAACCTTTGTTTCAGCATATTATGCTATTAATTTTTGCCTGTAGCACCGTGGTGTTCTTTTTCTTTTTGATCAGGGGAGTATATAGCGTAAGTATTACCCGAAAAAACTTCTTGAGTGGTCAATATCAATTGCTTTGGCAAATACCAGTGTTTGTCATCTTTCCAGTGGCGGGTTTGTACCTCAACCAAGACCTGGGAATGGTATTTGGAAATTTTGCGGAACCCGTTTTTTATGGGTTGGCAATGGCCAATGGCTTGCTGATGTTAATCCCGGAAAAAAAGATAGGCAATGATATCATTCGTCTGGCATTATTTACTGCCCGTAGCATTACTTTTAGTTATATCCTCTATTTCTTTTGGGTATTTTTGCCTTTACTGCCTTTTTCTATCATTGCCATCCTTATTATAGGGGCTGGTTTTTTAATGCTTACTCCGGTGCTCATTACCATTCTTCAGGCCAACACGCTTCGCTTGAGTTTTATTCACCTATCGGCAAGGTTTTCTCCTGCTATAGTGATTGTTTGTTTGCTCGGTGGGCTGACAGTATTGCCCTTGTGGGTGACCCAAAGTTATCGCCAGGACAGAAAACAGTTGCACGAAGCATTGGCTCTGGTGTATGCTCCCAACATCAGCGAAAGCGCCCACCAACTGACGAATATCAACCCAAACAGAATAAAACGAGTGCTGAAAAATGTACACAAAAACAAGGGGCGCACTAGCCAAAATGGCTTTGGCTTCGGTTTCGATGCCAAACAAAAACCTTATTTGAGTACTTTTTATAAATACATAGTACTGGACAACCTTACGCTGAGTAATAAAAAAATACGTGCGCTGCATAAAATATTTTTGGGTACCAATGTCAAACAAAGTGACCATACACGTACTCGCCGTTTTGTAGTGGGTCCTTCGCATAGCGACCAGGTAACCATAGATTCGGTACAAGTAAAGTCAAGCTTTGATGCTGCTCACCAATACTGGCGCACTTGGGTACATTTAGATATTCAAAACGCCACCAAGCGGCAACAAGAGTATAGAACAAAGTTTACCTTACCTGCGGGTACCTGGATCAGCAACTATTACCTAATGATGGAAGGTCGCAAAGAGTATGGAATACTTGCCGAAAAAAAAGCCGCTATGTGGGTATACAACAATATTGTGAGTCGTAGGCGCGACCCTGGGCTCTTGCATTATACCGAGGGCAATCAGGTGAGTTTTAAGGTGTTTCCTTTTGCTCCTGAGCAAACCCGCAAAACCGGGATCGAGTTTGTTCATAAAGAGCCAGTGCAATTAACCATTGGCAAACATACCCTTACACTGGGAGACAGCAGCCAACAAAAAAGCCTTACTCAGGCAATATCTACTCACCAAGGGGTTTATGTTTCGGCACTGACCAAACAACAAGCTCCTGCAAAGGTACTAAAGCCTTACTTGCACTTTGTGGTAGATTTGAGCGCTCAGGCTGTCAAAGACAAGGCTATGTATGTACAACGTATTCGGGAATACCTTAAAAAATATCCACAACATAAAGCAGGGGCAAAAATCACTTTTGGTAACTTTGCTTACAAAAGTATTGCTCTGAATGAACAAAGTCGGTGGGAACAACAACTGCATGATTTCCCGGTGCAAGGGGGCTTTTTTATAGAAAGCATGTTCAAGCGCTTGTTTGTACAACCTGCGCCCAAGGGTACTTATCCAGTAGCGGTATTGGTGTCTGACCACCTCGATAAAGCAGTATTTGAGCATGCAATGGCAGGTTTTGCCCACCAGTTGCAAGGAAGTCGATATTTTTATGCGCTCAAACCAGACCACACCCTGAGCAGTTATTCATTGCTACACGCTCCCTTGAAGAAGGTAAAAGCCAACGCTGCCATACCCGCGAACAAAAAGGTGCGGGAAATTAACACCCTATCAGGTATGCTCTTGGTAGCTGACAATGACCAGGCGTCTTTTTATACCTTGCCAAAAGGAGGAAAGGGGGTGCCCCAGATAAGCAAAAATGCCTGGAACAATGGAGCTGAGTTATGGAGTTTTTGGCAATATTACCTGCTACACCCCAACGACCGACCGCAGTATAAAGCATTCGTTCATAGAAATAACATCATTAAGGGAAGTTTTCAAGCGCATATTATGAGCCCGGTTACTTCGTTTATTGCAGTGGAAAACGAAGCGCAAAAGGCAGCTCTTAAAGCCAAACAAGAGCAAATTCTGAAGGGCAATCATTTGCTTGACGCTGGTGAAGAGCTACAGGCCATGTCAGAGCCTGAGTTATGGTGGCTATTGGGTATACTGGGGGTATTTTTTGGCTGGAAACAATGGCAACGCAAGCAAAAAATGCAAAGTGGACTCCATCAGTAACTTGTTACTGATCACAAAATAAGGAGGCTTTAACTTGCGAATAGGGGGAGTTGAAGAATAAATAAAAACAAAGTGTTGCCAATTGCTAAGCGGCGGCTTGTATTGGTAACACTTTAAAACAGAGGTTGCAAAAACTAGATTTCAAAAAATGGGCATCGTTGATCATTTCGTTGTCGTCTTGGCTGGCAAACCAGTTTACGGTCACCTCTTCTCCTATGTTTGACTGGTATCGCTCCAGGGTGGTGAGTAACTCACACAATGGAGAATAAGTGGATGTGTTGAAATAGCTGAACTGAATATTTAAGGTAATAGGGAGGCGATTTGTAGAAAGGTAATTGCGCAACCATTGCAAAACAGGTTCATAAAACTCGTTGGGTAATACGCTGTAAGACTCACCTGAGATCTCAAAAATGTTGTTGTTTGTATCAAAACACACAAAGGGAGTATCTTTGCCCGATTTTATTATTAAACTGTCCATAATATGTAAGTTAAGGATCTTAGTAATGTCACTTATAACTACCTCCTTTCACTTTAAACTGTTCATAATACTCGACAAACTAACCATTTTCTTCGGTAAAGCGTTAGGTAAATTTCAAATTTTGTTTATGTAACTACCTTGGTACTCCCTGAACGCTGTTGTTGAAAAAACACCTCACTAAAGATACAAACAAAGCAATTGCTCAGGTGCTTTCTTTTGGTCAGGTGCTTTTTAATATTTATTTTTTGGGCGTTTTCTTTTTACGCTTTTTCAGCGAAAAGTTGTACAACAAACCTACACTAAAACGGTTTTGAGCCGAAATATTGGATAACTGATCGGTATTGAAGTTTTGCACCCAAGGCATTTGATACGTAAAGTTTACGCTTAGGTTATTACGAAATACCTGCAAACCCACGGTTCCAAACAGTGAGTTGCCTCCAGTATTGAGTTGTTCAATGGTTTCGTTGGTATGCTTTTCGGCTTGTTCATAATAAACACCTGCAAAAGGCAAAAAGGCCACTTGTGGGGTTTCAAGCCATTGGAATAAATACGCACTGGTATTGAACTGATTGCCAAAACGGTAGCCTTCGCTGTTTTTTGTATTCATTTTGTACCCCGACTCGATATTTACCCCCGTTTTCTTGTAACGCAGTGTATAATTCATTGACAGTAAGTAATCGAGGCTACCTGATCCTAACTGAAAGTTTGGGTTAATGATTAATCCATCGTCTAGTTTTTGGTATTCGCCTACCGGCATTTTCAATCCTCCACCCAACGATAAAGAATGTTGCCAAAAAGATACTCCACTGTTGGCAGTGTTAAACAGGTTATAGTACAACAACACCATAGGATCGCCCATTCCGGCGCTTTGTACCTGTTGATGGCTACCGTTCATGTCGTTCATCAGGTAAGGCACAATAAAGTTTACCTGAAGGCGGCGCGATATGCTATATCTTCCCATAAGGTCTACCCGACGATAAATGTCTTCGGAAGACTCATTGGCAATGTACTGGTTGTTGCCATAGGTAACCGAAGCCTTAAAAGCTGCCTGGCTGTAACGCAAGCCTATAAAATGGGTGGTATGCATAGGTAAAATTCCAAAGTATACACCTCCTAACCTACAGCCGCATACATCGCATGCCTGACTTGACAAGGCAAAACTGGCGAGTATTATAATTAAAACTATCTTTTTCATTCTTCATTTCTGTTTTGAAACCGCTCGTCTGAACGAAAATCATTGTCAGTAAGTGTTCGTAGAAAAGCAATAATTTTTCGTTGCTCTTCACTTGTCAAGGCAATGCCCAACCGCCCATTACGCTGTAACGAAGCATCGAGCGTTGCAGAAGGTTGTACCCCTTCGGCATAATGTTTCAATACATCTTCCAAAGTTCTAAACTTTGCGTTGTGCATGTATGGAGCAGTCAATGCTACGTTTCTTAGGCTGGGCACTCTAAACTTACCAATGTCTTCGGTTGCTTCAGAAATGCGCGCCCTGCCTTCGTCGCTAAAGGTGGTACTAATGCCATTATTTCTATAACTGAAGTCGGTAAACAATGCTCCGGCATGGCAACTACCACATTTGGCTTGAAACAAAGTCAATCCTGCTTGTTCGTCATCGCTCAATTGCTCCCCTTCGCCCCGTTGGTATTTATCATAACGGGAATTGGCCGACACCATCATCGTCATAAACTGTGACAACGCCTGCAACATATAAGGGGATGTCACTTTGTCTACCCCAAAAGCTTTTTTAAACAAAGCGGGGTATACTGTGCTTTCATTTAGTTTTTTTACCACGTTCTCCATCGTTTCATCCATTTCAAAGACAGCTTCTATGGCATTGATTGGAGCAAAATCTAAGTGAGTGACGCCTCCATCCCAAAAAAACTCAGGCATAAACGCCAAATTTGCCAACGCAGGTGCATTTCGGGTTCCTACCCTGTTTTCTACCCCAATGCTCAGCGGATGCTGTTGGGCATCGGCAAAGGCGGTAGACTGAATATGGCAGTTGTTGCACGATACACTTCCGTCTTTAGACAGTAACGGGTCAAAAAACAGCCTGCGTCCTAACAAAAACCCTTCTTTAGTCACCGGGTTGTTCTTAAAAGTATAGGTAGGTTCAGGAAAGTTCGCAGGTTTCACAAATACATAGGTATTATCAGGGGCTTCGTTTTGTTTTTGGCACCCCACCAACAATACAAAAATGCATACCCAACACAAGGTGGGGTATGCTTGGTATAATTTATAATTCAATGGCATTTTATTGGTGTACATGATGAAGTATAAAAGCATTAGATAATTGCTCTGCCAAGGGCTTGCCCAATGCTGGAGCATGGATGGCATAAGAGGTAGCAAAATCAATATTTACCCCGTCCAATACTTTCAGCGCATCTACTACGATATGTGCTTTTGGCTGAAGCTTTTCAGAAACAGTCACAGGTGAGTCTAGCGCAAGTGTTAACGTTTTTACATTGTTTACAAACTTTTGCGTTTGTCCACTGGCAGGCGCCACGTCTTTCCATCCACCTACGTGCAAGGCAAACGATTTTTCGTGTATTTTCCACCCTTCTCCTACTACTTCTTTTTGGCTTGAATTAGGCGAAGCACCTTCTATGGCAAATCCAATATAGCCCGCGTTCCAGTTCCAAAACCAAGCACCTTCTGCTGGGTCTAACACTCCACCGGCGGCACCTTCCTGCACACCGTCTTCATCTACTCCAATTGTAAAAGTAACCTTGGTATACTTTCCGGCAGGAATATTTTTAAGGGTGATCAACTGAGACGAAGAGTTGCTTTCCAATACGTGGTAGTACCCTTTTACTTCGGCAGCATTGGCACTTACATTCATTTCATCCTCATGCACAGTTCCATCTTCGGTCTCTAGTTTAATTTTACTGACGTAATATCCCATTTTGGTAATATTGAAGGTTTGCCCACTGGCAGTTTTGTAAGGGTATACAGTTCCCCCACTCTCGGTCAAATTCAATTCTTCTGAACCTACTTTATTGTCAAATTGAAGAATCATTTGTCCTGTTTCGCTGGCAGGGGTAGCAGTGTCTTCTTTTTTGCAGGCAGCAAGTAATGCTATAGATAAAATACTTATGATTAATATATTCAATGATTTCATTGCTTATTCTTTTTAGATACAGGCAAATACAAGACGGTTTTGTTCACTATTTTTTTTAATGAACCAGTCATTAGTAAATCGCCTTTATTTTTGATAAAAAAGGTGACATAGCGGGTTGAAAAGGCATACCTCTCCCTTGCTTTTTAAATAAAAACTTGAAAAACAGGGAATAGGGGAATAAAAGGTTAAGCAATGAATTGTGGGGGGTGGAAAATATCTGCAATAAACCCTTGGTGGGCAGACCGCAGATAAATGCTCTGGCGAGCAGGGAGGGCACAAATCAATGAGCGTTTTACCGAAAGTCGCTGGGCAGTGCATACAAATGTTTCACTTTTGCCTACAATTGACAAAGGAATCTGTTTTTGCTCTTTTTCTGTAGCGTCTTTTAGTTCACGCTCCAGATGACATCGACCAGCACAAGCAGACTCGGGCTCGCTACGATTAATGCATAATACTTTGGCTATAAAATCCTGGTTAATTTCAAAAGATATAACAATCCATAGCTTGCTCATGGGTTGCAAAAGCACCAGAAAAATGAGAAATATGGAAACAACTTTTTTCAATAGATTAACCTTGGTTTTTGTTTTCGAGTGCAAATGTAATGCTTTTCCCGAATTATAATAACTCCTGGTAGGTAATCCTTGCGCATGTTTTTGTTAAATTATACTATTAGCCAAACGCTTTGTATTTTTTAGATTTAGAGCTTACAGCTTTACTCCCATCAACAAAATATCATCGCGTTGCTCCGTGTCTCTCATAAACTCATCCAAATCATTGTCCAAGACTTTTTTCTGTTTATACAAAGGATACTTGCCAATCATATAGATTAACTCAAGCAGTCGTTTAGTGCCAAACTTCCGGCGGGCTACATTGTTTTGGTCGGCAAAACCATCGGAACTCAAATAAAGTTGAGTTCCTTTGTCAAACAAGTACGTTTTGGTTTCTATGACTCTTTTGTCTTGATAGGTAAGCCCTATTGAAACCCTGCTACCCTCTACTACCTGTAAGCGTGAGCAATCTTTGGTCATATACCACAATGGACGCTTGGCACCAGCAAAGGCTACTTTCACCTTGCCATCACTCTGATCCTCTACGGCTATCAATCCAGCATCCATTCCATCCTTGTTGCGGGTTTCTTCCTGGCTCAACGCTTTTTTCACTTCGAGCCTTAGCCTGGTGAGCACTTCTCCAGGGTTGGTTACTTTCTTAGTTTTTATAATTTCATTCAGCAAAGCAAAACCAATCATACTCATAAACGCCCCTGGCACTCCGTGTCCGGTGCAATCAATGGCACCCAAAATACGGGTATTGCCTACTTTGCCTGCCCAGTAAAAATCGCCCGACACTACATCGCGTGGACGGTAAATCACAAAGTATTGCTCAAACATTTGCTTGATGCGTTCTTCCTGAGGAAGGATTGCCTCTTGAATAGTTTTGGCAGCTTGAATGCTTTGGGTAATGTGTCGGTTTTGTAGCTCTATAGAATCATGTTGAGCCCGTATTTCTTCTTGTTGGGCGTGTAACTCTTTGTTTTGCACAACAATCTCGTAATTTTTCTCTGCAATTTCCTGGTTTCTGTTTTGTAACAGGTGGTTGGCTTTTTTCTTACGAAGGTTGCCCCTAACCAAGGCTGTAATCAAGCCACCCAGTAGTACTATAGCCGCAAACAAGGCATACACCAAACTTTGCCTTAAGCGGTGTTCTTTTTGTGCCTGCTGCAGCAATTGTATGTCTTTATCTTTTAGGTCAAGCTCTACTTGCTGTTTTTCTAATTGATGACTATACCTCAACGCATCCAACTGGTTTCCTCTTTGTTCATTCAAAAAATCTTCGAGCGTGCTCACGTATTGTTGCTGATAGTAGTAAGCCTTGACATAGTTTTTTTGTTTTTCGTAGGCTTGCTGCAACAAGCGGGCAGTACGATACATGATAGGCTTTGCCATTATTTCTGAGGCGTGTTGCCAGGTATCAGTTGCCTGCCTGATTACTTCCTGTGTCTTGTTTTGTTGTAAATAAATGGCAGACATGTCGTTTTGTACACTACACATTCCACGTATGTCCTGATTGACCACGTCCTGCCTGAGTGCCTTGCCTAAATACAGCATTGCTTCTTTGTATTTATGTTGAACTCCATACAATACACCAATCCGTTGCAGTGGGGCACTTAGATCGGCTTTTGCTGCTTTCATTTTTTTTCTAAGATCAAGGGCTTTAAAAAAAGCAGTCAATGCTTCGTCATACTTCCCTTCTTGCTGTAGCACTTCGCCAAGCCTCAAGTAACCATAGGCCTCTCCCCGATCATTTTTAAGTTGGACAAACAGGTCGATGGCACGTTGTATATTTTTCCGGGCATCCAACAAGTTACCCTGCCTCCCCAACAAGTCGCCAATATTGTTATAACAATATGCTTTTTGGTCGATCACCTGGTGTTGTTGGGCAAGGGTGAGCGCTTTATAATGATAACGCATTGCTTGAGAGTAGTCTCCCAAATTACGATAAATAATTCCTACATAATTATTTGCTTGCGCCAATGCTTGTGGATTCCCTGACTTGCGAATCAAAGCGATGTGTTGTAAACCATAACTCAGGGCTTTTTTTAAGTCTGAATTACGAAGTTGCCAGGTAAGCTTGCTTAAAATATCTATTCGATGGGAGGTTTTTTGAGTAGTAGGCAACAGTTTTTCCAAACTATCAGTGCTGAGGCTTCGCGCCTCTACATTACAAACAGTAATCAGGGTTAAGATAATAATAAGCTGGATCTTCATAATAAATGGGTAATAATAGCTGTATGGTGTGTAACCAGTACACACCTTGGTAGTTAGTTATCAAATTATTTGACAGTCTTTGGGTTAGGTAAAGGCTGTCTTTATTTTATACATTGTGTCACCAACGATTGAAAGAATATTTCAATTTCCTTTTGATGTAGCTTTGCTTAAATTTCGCTCATTTTATAGCAAAAAGTCAAAAAACAAGGGTATACAATAGGTAAACATCCCATTATTTTAGATTTACAGATAAGTCAAACTTACTGAGAGTCAGCAAGGTATATTACAAAATTATTTTTCAATAATTGACCAGTATGGCTTGCTTGCCTTTGCTCATATCTTCTGTAAGTATAGCATATAGTGCTTTTTCACACAATTTAATCCGCTTATTTGGGCAAAAAACGCTCCCAAAACCCTTATTTTGATCATAAAAAAGCACTTGTCCATTATGACCTTGTTTAATGTATAAAATGCTCAAAACATATTATAACCTCACTCCCATCAGCAAAATATCATCGCGTTGTTCAGTACTCGTCATAAAATCATCTAACACTTTATCCAATGCTTGTTTTTGCTCAGATAAATCTTTATTACTTATGGTATAAATCAATTCGGTGAGTCTTTTCACTCCAAACTTTCGACGATCTACATTGTTTTGGTCAGCAAAGCCATCTGAGCTCAAATAAAGTAAGGTACCTTTGTCAAATATATAAGTGCGGTTTTCAATCACTCTTTTGTCCATATAAGCCTGCCCTATTGATACCCTACTGCCATCTATTATTTCTACACTTTCACTCTCTTTAGTAATATACCACAAAGGGCGCTTGGCACCAGAAAACTCCAGCTTTACCTTGCCATCAGGCTGGTCTTCCACAGCTATTATTCCAGCGTCCATTCCGTCTTTGTTGTGGGTTTCTTCTTGTCGCAAAGCTTTTTTTACTTCCTGCCTCAGGTAGGTTAGTACTTGTCCTGGATGGGTGATCTTTTTTGTATTGATGATTTCATTCAACAACGCAAATCCAATCATACTCATAAAAGCCCCGGGCACCCCGTGTCCAGTACAATCAATGGCACCCAAAATGCGGGTGTTATCTACCCGCCCTGCCCAATAAAAATCACCTGAAACCACGTCGCGTGGACGATAAAGCACAAAATACTGTTCAAACATTTGCTTGATGCGTGTTTCCTGAGGCAAAATGGCTTCCTGAATGGTTTTGGCAGCTTTAATGCTTTGGGTGATGTGGTGATTTCGACGCTCTATGGTATCATGCTGGACACGTATTTCTTCTTGTTGAGCCTGTAACTCTTTGTTTTGAACAATGATTTCCTGACTCTTCTCTGCAATTTCCTGGTTCCTGTTTTGTAATAAATGATTGGCTTTTTTCTTGCGCATGTTACCCCTAAAAAGTACTGTAATCAGGCAAGCCAATAAAAATATACCTATCAACAGTGCATACACCAGCCCTCGCCTTAATCGATGTTCTTTTTGTGCCTGCTGCAATAATTGAATGTCTTTGTCTTTTAGGTCTAGTGCTACCTGTTGCTTATCCAATTGATGACTGTACTTAAGTGCATCTAGTTGATTGCCTCTCTGCTCATTTAAAAAATCTTCCAAGGTATTAATATATAGCTGTTGATAATAATAGGCCTTAGTATAGTTTTGTTGCTTTTCATAAGCTTTTTGCAATAGGCGAGCACTTCGATACATAATTGGTTTTGCCGTTACTTCTGAGGCTTTTTTCCAGGTTTTGGTTGCCTGGCTGATCACCTCTTTCGTATTATTTTGCTGCAAATAAATGGCTGATATATCATTTTGTAAGCTGCAAATACCCAAAATATCATTTTTAGTCTCATACTGCCTCAACACCTTGCTCAAATACAACATGGCTTCTTTATACTTACCTTGCACACTATACAATACTCCAATACGATGCAATGGCGCACTCAAGTCAGCCTGTTTGACATCCATCTTTTTTCTGATGGTGAGCGCTTTCAAAAAAGCCTTTAAAGCCTTCTGATAATGCTGTTGCTTTTGCAATACCTCTCCCAACCTTAGGTACCCATAAGCCTCCCCTTTTTTGTTTTTGAGGCGGACAAATAGGTCAATCGCTCGTTTTATATTCGTTGTTGCATCAGAGAAATGATTTTGCCGTTGAAGTATATCCCCAATATTATTGTAAGAATAAGCTTCTTGAATGAGTACCTGATGCTTTTTTGCCAATTTTAGTGCTTTATAATGATAGATTATTGCCTGAGAATAATCTCCCAAATTGCGGTAGATCACCCCCACGTAACCATTTGCCTGGGGCAATTCTTTTTTGTATATAGATTGTTGGATTAAAGCTATGTTGCGTAAACCATAATGCAGGGCTTTTTTCAGATTAGAGTAACGAAATTGCCAGGTAAGTTTGCTCAAAATGGCGATTTGTTGAGAAGTATCAGTGGTGAGAGGCAATAGTTTTTCCAAACTATCTGTTTTTGCGCTTTGGGCTTGCAGGTTGTCATAACCAAACATAAGGATAAAAATGACAGTAAACAGGAGTCTCATAGTTGTATCGTTCTTGTTTAACTTGTACTTACAGCATAGATAAAATGCTCTTGAAGCAATTTGTGCTTAGGTAATGTCATTCCTACTTAGGAGCTAGAGTACTAGTTCACCACATCAACCTATCTACACATTAGTTCTTTAATTTACTAAAAGTAAACCAAACACTTGGCATATATGCCCATACAATTCAACAAAAAACAATCCTAAAATACCCTCAATCCTCTAACTTTCGCCTCCTGAACTGCCCCGAACAGTCACAACTTTACTCCCATTAGCAAAATATCATCGCGTTGCTCGGTACCTGCCATAAACTCATCTAACGCCTCATCCAATGCTTGTTTTTGCTCAGATAAATCTTGATTACTTAAGGTATAAATCAATTCGGTAAGCCTTTTCACTCCAAATTTATCACGGGTTACCTTGTTTTGGTCAACAAAACCATCGGAACTTAAATAAAGTAAAGTACCCTTATCTAGTATATACGTGTTATTTTCAATGGCTCTTTTATTCTTATAAGTAAGCCCTATCGACACCCTGCTCCCCTCTACTACTTGCATGGCGTCACTATCTTTGGTAATATACCACAAGGGGCGCTTGGCACCCGCAAAATCTACCTTTACCTTGCCATCAGGCTGGTCTTCTATGGCTACCAGCCCAGCATCCATTCCATCCCGGTTGAGGGTTTCGTCTTGTTTTAAAGCTTGTTTAACCTCAAGCCTAAGCATAGTGAGTATTTCTGCAGGGTTGGTTATTTTCTTTGTATTGATAATTTCATTCAGCAAAGCAAAACCAATCAAACTCATAAACGCCCCTGGCACTCCGTGTCCGGTACAATCAATGGCACCCAAAATACGGGTATTGCCTACCTTGCCTGCCCAATAAAAATCGCCCGACACCACATCACGGGGGCGATAAAGTACAAAGTATTGGGCAAACATTTGCTTGATGCGCACTTGTTGGGGCAAGATAGCTTCCTGAATAGTTTTGGCGGCTTGAATACTTTGGGTAATGTGTCGGTTTCGCAGTTCTATAGCGTTGTGTTGTGCCTGTATTTCCTCTTGCTGAATATGCAACTCTCGATTTTGCACAACAATCTCATGGTTTTTCTCCGCAATCTCCTGATTTCTGTTTTGCAATAAACGATTGGCTTTTTTCTTACGAAGGTTGCCCCTAACCAAGGCGGTAATCAAGCCACCCAATAATACTATAGCCGCAAACAAGGCATACACCAAACTCTGCCTCAAACGATGCTCTTTTTGCGCCTGCTTTAACAACTGTATGTTCTTGTCTTTTAGGTCAAGCTCTACCTGTTGCTTTTCTAATTGATGGCTAAACTTGAGGGCATCCAGTTGGGTACCTCTTTGTTCATTCAAAAAATCTTCGAGCGTCTTGATATATTGTTTTTGATAGTAGTAAGCTTTGATATAGTTATTTTGCTTTTCGTAGGCTTGTTGTAACAGGCGAGCGGTTTTATACATAATAGGCTTTGCCATTATCTCAGAGGCTTTTTGCCAGGTTTTGGTGGCTTGCCTGATCACTTTTTGGGGGTTATTTTGCTGTAAATAAATAGCAGACATGTCATTCTGCACATTGCACACCCCCAGAATATCCTGTGTAATTATATCCTGGTTGAGTGCTTTATTTAAGTACAATATAGCCTCCTTATATTTGCCTTGTTTGCTATATATGTTACCTATGCGTTGCAACACAGTGCTCACGTCTGCATTGGGTTGACTTTTAATCTCAAGCACCTTAAAAAAAACCTCCAGAGCCTCTCGATAACGTTTTTGCTTTTTAAAAACTTCACCCAATCTTAAGTACCCATAGGCTTGCCCTTTTTTATGGTTGAGTTGGGTAAACAGGTCAATGGCCTTTTGTATGTTAGTGATCGCGGCTGAAAAATGATTTTGCCGCTGAAGCACGTCTCCTATATTGTTATAAGAATAAGCTTCCCGACTAACTATCTTATACCGTTTTGCCAGTTTTAGTGCTTTATAATGGTATGCCATTGACTGTGAGTAATCGCCCAGATTGCGGTAAATTATGCCTACATAACCGTAAGTATCTGGCAACTTTTCGGGGTACTGAGATTGCTGAATCAAAGCTATATTGCGTAAGCCGTAGTCTAACGATTTTTTCAGGTCTGAATTACGGAACTCCCAGGTAAGTGCATCTAAAATAGCTATTTTCTGAACAGTATCGGTGGTAATAGACAACAGGTTTTCCAAACTATCTGTTTTTGTGTTTTGGGCTTGCGAGTTGCCATAACCAAACATAAAGGCAAAGGTGATAATAAACAGAAGTCTCATAGTTTTATAATTCTTATCGAAATTGCACTTATTGCATACAGGCAATAATCAGAGCATAAACCAACACCTACCAAATGGTGCTGCCTCTTCTGATAAAATGACCTACAATGAACTTAGTAAAAGAATGGTTCATATAACGACGGTTCAAATGTAGGTGCTTTGCCCCCTACATCTATATTTACCTAAATTTATCAAAATTCAAGTAAACATCCCCTTTTTCGGATGTATATGTTTGCCTATGCCCTTTTGGTGTGCTTGTCATTTCAATACAGAATACTACCACAAGCGTTTATAAAAACTACGATGATGTCTGTTCAACTAACAGATAAAGTGTTTGTTGAAGGAAATTATCCGCTTACTTAATTTGCCCCGGATAGTCGGTGATTAAACCGTCCACTCCCATTTTTTTAAGTGTATCTGCTGTTTCTTGTGTATTCACAGTCCAGGGAATTACCTGAATTTGCCGGGCGTGTGCTTGAGCAATTAATTGAGGAGTGACTAATTGATAATAGGGGCTGTATACAGCTGGAGCAAACCCCAACTTTTGCAGGTTTTCTTCAAAGCTTAACTTATTGCTTACCAATAGAACCAGCTTTGATTGGGGGTTCAACTTTTTGAATGCCTGCAGGGTACGTATATCAAACGATTGAATAAAGGCACGGTGTAAAACGTTCAATTTACTCAACTCTTTGAACAACAAACGGGCAAATACTGTTGGGGCAGGGTGATAAGTGCTATCCCATTCGGGGCGCGACTTGGTTTCTATATTATAATACACATTGCGTATACCACGACTGTGTACGTAGGCCTCTATAGCACGAATAGCAATTGACAAGGCAGGTTTAGATACTTTGCGTTTCTTCTGTTCTTTGAAGTTAGGATTGCCCAAACTACCACAATCACACTTACGTACCTGTGCCATAGTCATTTGGTAAATGTTCCATTTCTTTTCATCTGCTTCAGCTATAGCTTTGCCCGCAGTATCTAAACATATGGTATGATTTAAAAAAGGCTCGTGTGATACTACCAACTGACTATCGGCGCTTACTACTACATCTAACTCTATAGTGCGCACTCCGCGGTTTACTGCTTCTAAAAATGCAGGGAGCGTGTTTTCGGGGTAAAACCCACGAGCGCCCCGGTGTCCTTGCAAATCAAACACTTTACTTATTCTATCTACCGACGTAGTATCATGTTGGGTTTGTTGGTCAGATTTGGTCACATTACAAGCAGTGAACATAAACAGTGCAATGCTTAAAAAAGCGAGTAGTTTAGTCATTGGTGTATATAATAGTATTGTGGGTGATGAGAAATAATGCCCGCAATTTTCAATTTTATTGTGAAGCAATCAAGGCATCATACAAATTAACTAATGAAAGGTCAAGTTGTTGATTTTTAGCCCAAACTCTTTTTTAGGTCAAAAACCAAGGCTCATTAGCTCAAAACAGGGTGTTGCAACGGGTGAAGCAAGCAGGATAGTATGCACTTCCAAAGATTTTTTTATAATAATGACGGTATTGCAGGTAATTTGCTCAAAAAATCTACCTTAGAAACGTTATTTTTTATAAGTTTGCGGCTGAATTAATATAACAAAGCCTATAGCTATTGGTAAAGCTAGCTTTATCCATTAGTTTTGTGTCTATATATATTATCTCAAACTTTTAGTTAGATTGTAATTTTAACCTTATAAATAAAAATCAATGGCAAACGTTGGTAAAATTACGCAAGTAATCGGTCCCGTAGTAGACGTTAGTTTTACAGATGAAAAGAGTCATCTACCTAAAATATTGAATGCCCTTGAAGTAACCAAAGAAAATGGACAGGTAGTGATTTTGGAATGTCAGCAACACCTTGGTGAAGACACCGTCCGTACCATTGCGATGGAAGGTACTGAGGGCTTACAAAGAGGAATGGATGTAACTGACAAAGAAGGTCCTATTTCTATGCCTACTGGCGATGGAATCAAAGGCAGACTGTTTAATGTGGTAGGTGAAGCCATTGACGGTATTGAAAACCCCAAAACTGATCGTCGCGTGTCTATCCACCGTGCTGCTCCTACCTTTGATCAGTTGACTACTGAAACTGAGGTACTTTTTACAGGTATTAAAGTAATTGACTTACTCGAGCCTTATGCCAAAGGAGGTAAAATTGGTTTGTTTGGTGGTGCTGGAGTAGGTAAAACCGTATTGATCCAGGAATTGATCAACAACATTGCAAAAGCTTATGCAGGGGTTTCTGTATTTGCTGGTGTAGGTGAGCGTACTCGTGAAGGTAACGATTTGCTTCGTGAGATGATCGAATCAGGAATTGTAAACTACGGTGAAGAATTTGAAAAGGCATTGCATGAAGGTGGTTGGCCTTTAGACAAAATTGACCGCGAAAAGTTGAAAGAATCAAAAGCAACTTTCGTATTTGGTCAAATGAACGAACCTCCAGGGGCACGTGCTCGTGTAGCCCTTTCAGGGTTAAGTATTGCTGAGTACTTCCGTGATGGTGATGGTACTGGCAAAGGAAACGATATTCTTTTCTTTATTGATAACATCTTCCGCTTTACTCAGGCTGGTTCTGAGGTATCGGCTCTTTTAGGTCGTATGCCTTCTGCGGTAGGTTACCAACCAACACTTGCCACTGAGATGGGTGTAATGCAGGAACGTATTACTTCTACCAAGCGTGGTTCTATTACTTCCGTACAAGCGATTTATGTACCTGCGGATGACTTGACTGACCCTGCTCCTGCAACTACATTTGCTCACTTGGATGCAACCACGGTACTTTCTCGTAAATTAGCTTCTCTTGGTATTTACCCTGCGGTAGACCCACTGGATTCTACTTCTCGTATCTTGACTGCTGACATTTTGGGTGAAGAGCACTATAACATTGCTCAGCGAGTAAAAGAAACTCTACAACGTTACAACGAACTTCAGGATATCATTGCGATTCTTGGTTTGGATGAACTTTCTGACGATGACCGTAAGGTAGTAAACAAAGCTCGTCGTATCCAACGTTTCTTGTCTCAGCCTTTCCACGTTGCTGAGCAATTTACTGGTTTGACTGGTGCATTGGTAGACATTAAAGATACTATCAAAGGATTTAAGATGTTACTTGATGATGATTCTTTGTTGAAGTACCCAGAACCTGCGTTCAACTTGAAAGGTACTATCGAAGAAGCCATTGAAGCAGGCGAACAAATGCTTAAAGAAGCCGCCGAGCGTTCATAACCATTCTTATATTCATATTAAAAGGGTGCTTGTATGAGCACCCTTCATTATTTTTCAAAGCACATTTGATCACCAGGAGTCTCACCTCCCTTTATTCTAAAAAAGTCAAATTATGCAAGTAAAAATCATCACTCCTGACAAAACTGCTTTTGAAGGAGAAGCACAAGCCATTACTTTTCCAGGAAATAGTGGAGAGTTTGAAGTACTAGACCAACACGCAGCCATGATCAGTTTGCTAAAAAAGGGCAACATGCGTTTGAAAGCAGGCGGCAAAGACCAAAACTTTAACATTGATGGTGGTGTAGTAGAAGTGCTCAACAACAAAGTAGTTGTTTTGGTTGAGTCTATCGAAGATGCTCAACAAGGTGTAGAGGCCTAGCCAAACCGAAAATATAAAAAATGATGCTCTATCATATTTAGTAGCATCATTTTTAGCTTTAGCCCTTTTGCCTCACTTATAGATACTTACTAAAAACTATGGCTCACCTGAAAGACAAACCTACTCTGGCCGATTTGCAACAATACATGGATGCAGTATGTACAGAGCGAGGCTGGAACAAAAATAACCCGTTAGAGACATTCCTACTTTTTTCGGAAGAGGTAGGCGAACTTGCCAAAGCCATTCGTAACCAACGTGGTTTGTATCAGGAAGCAGCCAAAGCACACCAAAAGCCCTCTTCTACAAAACAAGCATTAGAGGAAGAGTTTGCTGATGTATTGGGGTACATATTCGACCTTGCCAATCACTTTGAGGTAGATTTAGAAAAAGCTTTTCGTGCCAAAGAAGCGATCAATGAACAAAGAGACTGGGGCAAGTCTAAATAACTGCTCAAATATTTACTTCCCTGCAATTTCTCCCCTTCTTTTATATTTTTTATTTAATAAGTGAAGCCACACAGACCTACTTGTTTTGATGGTTATATGGCTTTATTGCTAAATGGTTGGGCTACGCATTGCGCAACAATAGAAACACGTGACCTTCAGAAAACTGTGTAACTTGAGTTAATAAGTGATTGCCTTTTTTTGTATTTTTCAAAAACCACCAAGGCGCTTTATTTTTTAGCCGCTTCTACTTTCAATACTCCGCAGTGATTTTAGTCAAAGTTGTTTGCTGGTTATCAGTCATTGATGAATTTAAAAACTATTTAATTGGGTGTTTAGGCATACAACCGAAACACCTTTAAAAATAAAGTGAGTACGCAATCTTAATATAAAATACTGGTTTACAGCATTTAACAAGGTGTACATTTACTCGAATCAGCTATGGACTATCGACTAAATACTATGGACTATTGACTTTATCATCTCGCGATTTTCTTTGAATATCCACCATATATTGACAAACATATAAAGAATGTTTACTTTTTATGCTTAAAAATAAAATGTGATTTAAGTCACATTTATAACAAACTATAATCACAAAATACCGTAACTAATCTACTTTTAGTTACTCATTAAAACTTGTTCCTTTGTATCAATGCTTAGGAAAAGACACATATTGTCACTTTTGGGGTCTATACTCATCATTGCTTCTCTATTCAGCGAGTTGCACCCATTGCTGCCAAAAGACACAGATAATATTGTAAAGCGTGAGCTGGAAGAAAAGCTAAAAGAACAACTTGCAGACGTTAAGGCTCAAGTTAAAACTTTAGGGTCTGGCTCTGGTGATAATCATTCTGCTATATTTTTTGCACCTACTCTTTGGGTTGGTATACCAAGGTTCAACACCTGCAAGCTCCCTGCTTACACCACCATTGCTCAACACTCCTCTCCGCTTCCTCTGTTTTTATTGTACTGTTCTTTTAAGGTACATTGCTAACTCTTTCTCTGTTTCATAGCCCAGTACCGGGCTTTCCCAAAACCTCTGTATTTTTTTATTTACAGTACCTTGCATCTATACACACGAGTGTAGGTATACTGGTACTACAATTATAGCCATATATAAGATTGTCAACGATGATTTTATCTTTTGTGTGTGGCTCAAAATTACGCATCCATGTCTCATAAAATGTACATATCATATATACTAGGGCTCATTTTCACCTTGCTTCCTATTATGAATGGGGCACCTTGCCTGTGGATAGAGGCTTTAGATAACATTGAGGAAAGAGAGCTGGAAGAAAAGCGTCAGAAAGGCAACAAAATAATTAAAGAAGGAGACACAAGACAACACAGTGGAGGAGGGAATAGTGATGACTTTGTGAGTGCATATTCATATTATTTGCCAGAAAGGCAGTCCACCCCCATTCCTTTTTGTGCACGCAACACAGGGCAAGGTGCCCATCACCGCCATAAAAAAGGGCAAAAGATTGCCTTATTTCTACGATATTGTTCCCTTAAAATCTACTGTAGCTAACTGCTCACTACTCCTTCCGAATGCTCCTATCAATTGAGCATTTATCTATCTTTTTGTACAGGTGCTTGTTTGTAAGAACCAAGGCAGAATTAAATATACCTAATGAGTAGGTGTAACAACCATATTATGAATGAGTTACCCTTACTTGTCGCTTATAGCTAATTACTTGCTACTACTTACCACCACCTTATTTTGCTTTTTTTTTTGCTGGATTCAGGCAAACATCAACTCAACCAGCCTACTGATAAACTTTCACACTTATAAACTGAAAAAAATCATGGATATTCATTTAGCCATTGCCAATATATTATCGCCACCTGTGCTTTTCTTTTTTTTAGGAATGGTGGCAGTTTGGGTAAAATCTGATCTTGAAATACCTAAAGCGCTTTCTAAGTTTTTCTCCCTTTATTTATTACTCGACATAGGGTTTCATGGAGGGTATGAACTCCACCACAACGGTTTTTCGTGGAACATAGTCGGAATTTTAGGCACCTGCTTTTTGATGGCTTCTATTGTGCCTTTGTACGCATTTTTTATTCTCAAACGCAAATTTGACACTGCCAACGCTGCTGCTATTGCGGCCACTTTTGGTTCTATCAGTGCCGTTACTTTTATTACAGGGATTGCGTTTTTAGAGTCCGCAAAAATTTCGTATGGAGGCTATATGGTGGCAGGTATGGCATTGATGGAGTCGCCCGCCATTATTATTGGTGTCATTCTGTTTCAAGTATTCAAAAGCAAAGAAGCTACAGCTACTCTCAACGGCAACAACAAGGGAGTATACCAACGTCCAAAATGGGGTAAAATATTGAACGATGCTTTTTTCAATGGTTCAGTGCTATTATTGGTAGGGGCACTTATCATTGGTATTATTACCGGAGATGCAGGCTGGAAAGCTTTTAAACCTTTTGATGCAATTTTTAAAGGCATCCTGACTTTTTACTTACTTGACAATGGCATTGTAGCTGCTAGTCGCCTAAAATCACTCAAAGGTTCGGCAGGCTTTCTCATTGGGTTCAGCATATTGCTGCCTGTGTTCAATGCTACAATAGCTATTTTTGTGTCCAACCATCTACTATTTCTTGGCGAAGGCGACGCCCTTCTGTTTACTATACTGGCTGCCAGTGCATCTTATATAGCAGTACCCGCTGCTATGCGCCTGGCAATACCAGAATCTAATCCGGCTTTTACCATCCCAGTGTCATTGGGTATTGTGTTTCCATTCAATGTAATAGTAGGCATCCCTTTATACTTTTATTTAATACACCTCATTTAAAAATAAAATACGATGAAGTTTGAACAAAGAAAAAAAATAGAAATTCTAATCGAAGCAGTCAAGCTAGACAGCGTCATTTATCAGTTAGAAGAAATAGGCGTGCCGGGGTATACTGTGGTGGGCAACATTTCGGGCAAAGGTGCCAATGGAGTACTAGACCATAATTGTAAGGCCAAAGTATTTGAGAACACCTACATTTTTACCGTTTGTACAGCAGCACAAGCCACTAAAGTATTAGAGTATTTAGATGAGGTACTACATTATTTTTCGGGGGCATGTTTTATATCTGATGTACAAGTGCTCAATACCACCAAGCATAAAAAATAAACCTGATGATTTTTTATGTGAAGTATTTTAGCCTATAAAAAAATGGAATCAAATCACCTGCTGACGCGTCCTCACGTGTGATTATCCAGCCAATTCAACAATGTTGGAAGGTCTTAAAGACAAAAATCTGCACAAGACAAACACAAGGGTACACGTGTCAGCAAGGATTTTTTTTGGGTGTTGAATATAGTTTTAGTCAGGGCAATCACTCCGATAAACCGCAAACTTCTACTGCATTACCGTCAGGAAATAACGCCCATATAAGCAACAGTTACGTTATCGGTATCCATACTTCTTCTTCTGCGTTGGGGTCAGTGGGTACGTAGCCTTCGGGCAATAGCTCAAAATGTGGGCGTTGGTCAAGTGTATACGCAGATTTAGGCAGCCACTCGCCAAAAATATAATCAAAAGTAGGTTTAAAGGCACTGGCGGGTCCTTTATGAATAAAAACAGCGTATTTGCCTGAAGGCAATGTAAATGCGTGCATACCTTTGGGTACATTTTCAAAGCTACTTACTTCTACCGCTGCCCATTTGGTAAAAACAGTGTGTGGAGTAAAGTTTTGCATAGAAAAACCTGGTGCATATACTTGCATAGAGTAAAAACTTTGCCCTACCCGTTGGTGTACTTCCTGACGGCGCGGCATAAATTGTTGCCAAAGTGATTGTGTTTTGTTGTCTATCAGCGACAGGTCTGTATGCATGCCTATAAGTTTACATTCGGGTATTTCTGTAATACTTGGGGGGGTCATTTTACATTAATTTAATAAATGATTTGAGAAGAGTTTACCCACACAGGTTTTATCACTTATGTGGATGTAAGATAACACCTTGAACAATTGGGTAAAGTATCATCCATCTTATTTAAGTAGCAACAAGTAATTAGCTATAAGTCCTTAGATACCGATGTATATCAGTGCTACAAATAAGGGTAACTTATTAGGTATATTTAATTCTACCTCGGTACTTAATAAAAATATACTAGTGCTTTGGGAACTAAGTAGTTTATACATTATTTCGAGTTTATTTTGGTGGCTGTCAAACCTTCAAAAAACGAGCATAGCCTAAGCTATGTGAGTTTTTTTAGGTGAAGTCAGCAGGCAAAAGAAGCCGAAAGGTGTGAAAGGAATTTAGTACCCGGAGCACTAGTACTCCAGACACCAAATATGTAAAGCACTATTTCGCTTCCCCAAATCAAGTTCGGGACTTATACCTTTGTATTAAATAAAAAAAGTACAATATAACGTTAACAATAAAAGCCTAAATAACAGGTAGTCAACAGATCAATAAACTCTTTTTCTATAAAGGGGACTAAGTACTATCATACGATAGATACAGACTCGTAGATATATGCTACCTGTTTTTCTACTCCGAAATAGAATTAAGTATCTAAGGCATAAATGCGTTTTATAGCCCGCGTTCTAATAAGTAACATTGAGTAAGATAGGCTTCAATAAATGGTATGGTTCCCCCGATAAATCGGGAATTTCAACTTAAATGGTGGATAAATGAAAAAACACTCATACATTCAAATGGGTCTGGGCATGGACATAGCAAAATCGGATTTTAGTGCTTGTATCATGGGTTTTGAGGGTAAAAAGAAATACAAGGTTTTAGCCAGTTCCAAGTTCTCTAATACCCCCTCTGGCTTTGAGAAATATTGGAGCTGGAGTCAAAAACACTTGGGCAAGCATGACTGTGAAGATATAGAATACTTAATGGAGGCTACTGGGGTTTATCATGAAAATTTGGCGTGGTTTCTCTATGACAAATCTGTAAAGGTTGTTGTCGCCTTGCCTAGCCAGGCAAAGGACTTTATGAAGGGCGAAGGGATTCGGAGTAAAACTGATAAAATAGATGCTCAAGGGTTAGCTAAAATGGTTCTAGTCAAAGACTTAAGGGCCTGGCAACCAATATCTTCCTCTATGCAGGCATTACGTTCTCTTACCCGTCACCACGAAACTATACAAAAAGACCTTACTCAAAGTCGGAATCGCTTACATGCGCTTGATTATAGTCATAACCCTGATAAGTTTGTTGCCAAACAACTCAAAGCTCAGATTAAGTTCCTCGAGAAACAACGAGATCAAACACATGATCAAATAGAAGCTACAGTCAAAGAAGATGAAAAGCTGCATGAAAAAATAAAACATTTAACCAGTATTCATGGGGTTGGCTTGCTTACCGCAGCAGTAGTTGTCGCCGAAACTAATGGTTTTGAGCTATTTACAAGTGAAAAGCAGCTTACCAGTTATGCCGGGTACGATATTGTGGAAAACGAATCGGGCACCCGCAAAGGAAAAACAAAGATTTCAAAACAGGGAAATGCTCACATAAGGCGTATTTTATGTATGCCAGCATTTAACGCTATAAATGTTGAGGGTGTTTTTCTGAATTTGTACAACCGGGTTTTTGAGAGAACTAAAGAGAAAATGAAAGGCTACACTGCAGTACAACGGAAGCTCTTGTGTATGATGTACACATTATGGAAAAAAGATGAGGACTTTGATTACAGCATTAATAACAAAACTGTAGAAGAGCAAAATGCCCTCCTACACTAGGTAACTGCTAAAGCAGCTCCTTTTGGGTTAATGCAAATATAACCAGTTGTTGGTATATATTCAAAATCTTAAAATATTTATATTAAATTATTTGTTTTTTAAGATAGTATCTATGAGCTTTTGCTCTTTAAAAATATCGCGTAACTAAGGTTCCGATAGACATCGAAATTCAGAAAACAAACTCTGCTAGTTCCCTGCGGGATAAATTTTAAAGATCGTCAAAGAACAAAACCGAGCTTTTCGCGAGCTCAACGTAATTAATCTAACCAAATTGTTAACCTACTTAGAAACTATAGTACTAGGGCGAAGCCAGTGAAAATTTCTGAAAGTTTTTGGGTTCATATTTTTTGCGTCGTTGAATTGGGTTGTCAAAAACTACACAGCTTTGCTCCTGAGTATCGCACGAAAGTCGCCTATCCTTACCAGAAGTAACTATACACATTAACTTCTCCAAATTTATATTAACTTGCGCTCATATTTGCAAAAAACATTAAGACTTATGATTCAGATTCAAAAATTCACTTTCAATCCTTTTCAGGAAAACACTTTTGTACTATATGACGAAACCAAGGAGGCAGTAATCATAGACCCTGGTTGCAACTCGTCGAGCGAACACAAAGTATTGACTGATTTTATTGAGCAAAATGAACTGAAAGTAGTCAAACTATTAAATACCCACTGCCACATAGACCACGTATTTGGCAATCAGTTTATCAAAGATAAATACAAGGTGCAGTTACACATGCATCAGTTAGATGTACCTACTTTACAAGCAGCAAAAACAGCCTCTGATATTTATCAAATCAAGCCATTTATTGAGTCTACTCCAGATGTTTTTGTGAGCGAAGAAGACACCATTGAATTTGGTAACTCCAGCCTGGAAATTTTATTTGTACCTGGACACGCCCCTGGACATATTGCTTTTTTGAATCGTGCTCAAAAGTTTGTGATCAATGGTGATGTGCTATTTAAAGGCAGTGTTGGGCGCACCGATTTCCCTGGCTGCAGTCACGAAGACCTAGTCAATAGTATTCGCACTAAAATGTACGCATTAGACGATGATGTAACAGTGTATACCGGGCATGGACCTGAAACAACCATAGGGTACGAAAAACAATTTAACCCTTTTGTAAACCTTCAAAACATTGGCTAACCTGTCATTTAGAAAATGAAAAAGAAACGCCCTCCTTTTTTTTGGACAATAGTGATATTGGCCATATTTGCCGTATTTTCGTGGTCAGCAGCTGCATTTTTTTATTTCACACAAAAGCAATTTGTAAATAAAGCGGTCAAAACACAAGGAAGAATCATTGCCTACAAAAAACAACGCAAGGTATACCGCCCTGTAGTACAGTATATAACAGCAAAGAAAGATACCATCATACATACCGCTGCTTTGGGCAAAACCGATACTACTCTCATTCCAAAGGGGAGCTCACTCAACTTGTTGTACTTACCCCAAAAACCCCAGATCGTCAAAGTCAACGACTTTTGGCAACTGTGGTTTCAGCCTCTGGTGATTGGTGGTTTTGGTTCTGCACCTTTGCTATTTATATTATTTTTGCGTTGGGTGCTGGTGCCCAAAAATCACGCTCAACAAGAAGAAAAAGAAATACTTGATAAGCTATGAAACAACATATTCCTAATATGATTACCTGTGGCAACGTGCTTTGTGGTTGTGTAGGTATAGTAGCCGCCAGTCAGGGTAAGCTCATCGAGGCAGTTTACTTTATATTGGCAGGAATGGTATTTGACTTTGCCGATGGATTGGCAGCACGCTTGCTACGGGCATATTCTGACATAGGCAAACAACTTGATTCGCTCGCTGACATGGTCACTTTTGGCGTATTGCCAGGAATGGTGCTGTTTCAATTACTTGCCCAAAATGAGCCAAAATGGGCAGCTTATGGGGGCTTTTTATTGACTATTTTTTCGGCATTGCGGTTGGCAAAATTCAATATAGACACCCGTCAAACCGATTCATTTATAGGTCTTCCTACACCCTCAGCGGCTTTATTTGTAGGTTCTTTGCCGCTCATCATTCACCAACAACCAGCTTACAAAACCTTTATTGAACAACCCGTTACTTTGTTTGCTGTAACAATTTTCTTGTCTTTTTTGTTAGTAGCAGAGTTACCGTTGTTTTCACTTAAGTTCAAAAATTTTGGCTGGGCTGATAATAAAATCAGGTATATATTTATGTTTTTGTCGGTATTACTTTTTGTACTATTTAAGTTTTTAGCGATTCCGTTTATTTTATTAATGTATGTTTTACTTTCTTTCTTGTCGTCAGTAACAAAAGCAAAGGTAAAAGCATAAAAGCGTTAATTTTTCTGCTAATTTTGCTCCTTATTTACGTTAATATCGTAGGTTAATATATACAATACATACTCTTATGCCATTATACTGGTCTAGATAGTAAGCATACAACCACAAAACGCTTGGTATTTTTAATATTGATGAGATGGTATAATCCTTAGAATCTAACTGCCCTATGGGTATTATCAGAAAAACGCTTCATACAATCACCGCAATCTTACTTACCATACAAGTAGGTCTTGCTCAAGACACACTGTCTACCCCTGCTGACTCTTCATCAAGGATCGGTCGTGTATACACGCAGGCTTTAGTAGATTCCTACACCCCCGTCAAGAAAAAAGAAAAAAAGAAAAATGGCTTTTTAGCTTCTCCTTTCATTTTTTATAAACCTGATACAGAATTAATTTTTGGAGGGCTGGGTATTTATTACTTTCGCCTGGGCACCAAAAACAGGGCAAATAAAGAAACACGTTTATCGTATGCTCAAGCTATTTTTGAGTACACACTCAACAACCAGGTGGATATTCAAGCTGGGTGGAATATATTTTTACCCAATGAATCATATATATCCAAAGGTTTTTTCAGGTTTAAGGTATACCCTGATTTGTTTTATGGGGTAGGCAATAATACCAAACAACACAATGAGTTGTCGTATGTACATAATACGCTTATTTTTAACACATCTTTGGCAAAAAAGCTCGCGCCCAACGTTTTTCTTGGTTTAGAATACCGCTATGCCAATACTTACAATATCAATTTTGAAAACTCGACCTCTGAGGTATTAGACAACGTACCAGGTATTTCTGGAGGACTTAACTCAGGGCTTGGGCTCATTTTTACCATCGACAAACGCGACAATGTTGTCAATGCTACTAAGGGTTTTTTGTTGGAAGTCTCAAAATACAACTACAACTCCAAACTTGGCAGCACTTTCAACTATTCTAATGTTAACTTTACTTTTAATAAGTATTTTGACCTCGGCAACAAACAGGTATTGGCTACCAATACTGTAGCTAACCTTAACTCAGGTGATCCCTCGTTTCTTTTTATGGCTTTTGCCGGAGGCGAAAAGATTCTGAGAAGTTATGCCATGAACCGTTTTCGGGATAAAAACTTTGTAGGCACCCAAATAGAATACCGCCGTCATTTATTCTGGCGTTTAGGTATGGTAGGCTTTGCTGGCATAGGCGATGTTTTTGATCAAACCAGTGATTTTTCATGGAGCAAAGCCAAGTACTCTTATGGTATAGGGCTTAGGTTTATGATAAACAAGCAAGAAAACATGAACTTCCGTTTAGATTATGGACGAGGACGCGACAGTCAGGCAGTGTATATGACTGTTACTGAGGCATTTTAACTCTATTTTCGGTTGACAAGCCACACCCCCAGAATAGTAATTGTCATGCCTATGTAATGACTAGGGAGTATCTCCTCTTTATCTAATACCCCTAAAATAATAGCCACCAATGGAATCAAATAGGTCACTGAGCTGGCAAAAATAGGGTTGGTCATTTGCAACAGTCTGTTGAATAAAACCAACGCTATAGCAGTACCTGCTATGCCTAATATAGCAATGTATACCAAAGCTAAAACACTTCCCTCTTTGTGGGTATAAATGGTGGTAAAGTCAGAGGCAAATAAATATACTAAAGCAAATGGTCCTACCAGGCTGATAGAAAACACTGATATATCCAACGACTTCATATCATGGAGATAGTGCTTGATATAGTTGAGGTTGAACCCATAACACACAGTAGCTGCAATGGCAAACAAAGCATAAGCATTGAAACTCACCCCTCCGTTGGCATTTGTAAAGATCAAGCAAATAATGCCCACAAAACCTATCAAAATACCTATTACTTTTGTTCTGACAGTTTTTTGGCGAAAAATAACTACACCCAAAACCAAAGCTGACATAGGAGTAAGTGCATTTAACACGCCAGTAATGGCACTGTCTACGTGGGTTTGTGCCAATGGAAACAAAAAGGCTGGAATAAAAACACCTACCAACCCTGACACAAACAAAGCTTTCCATTTATTTTTGGGCACTTTTCGGAAACGAACCACCGCTAAACCTACCAAAAAAATAAAGGCAAAACCTACCCTCAAAGCCGCTACCTGTAGGGGTGGATAGACCAACAAGCCTTTTTTCATTAAGATAAAAGAACTGCCCCATACTATGGCGAGCAAAATAAGAATTGCCCAAGCCAGCATTTTTTGCCGCCCCAAAAGCAGGGGTGCTTCATCTTTTGGTTTTAGTGTAGTGTTTGACATACCATCTGTTATTAGTGTATAAGTAAATCTACTCAAATGATTGTAACCGTTTTGGATGGTAAAATAGTTCTAAAAACAAATGATATTATTAGAGAAAGTAATAGTTTTTAGCTTCTGGGGTGAAATTCGAGCAAGGTCTGACGCAAAATGTCCTGGTCTAAACGCTTGTATATTTCGGTAGTGGTAATATTTTCATGCCCCAACATTTCTTGTACAGCTTTGATGTTGGCTCCGCCTAATATAAGATGAGTAGCAAAAGAATGACGAAAGGTATGTGGGCTGATGTTTTTTTTGATGTCGGCAAGAAGTGCAACCTCTTTGATGATCATAAATACCATTACCCTGGATATTTTGGTACCTCGGCGATTTAAAAACACAAAATCTTCGTTGTTGGGTTTTACAGGTACATTGCTTCGTATATTTTCTATGTAGCTGATCAAGTAACGGGCTGCTTCCCGACCAATAGGAACAAAACGCTCTTTGTTGGCTTTACCTATAATTCTCAAAAAACCTATATCAAGGTACAGGTTACTAATTTTGAGTTCTATCAACTCTGTTACCCTCAAACCAGAGCTATACAATACCTCAATCATTGCCCGATTGCGGGCACCTTCTGGGGTAGACAAATCTATTACCGCCAACAAATCTTCTATTTCTTGCAGGCTCAATACGTCGGGTATTTTTCGGTCAATTCGGGGAGTGTGTACGTTTACACTAGGGTCACGCTCTATGGTTTCTTCGAGCATCAGGTATTTGTAAAAAGCTTTGATCCCTGATAGTATTCTTGCTTGCGAACTAGCTGCAATGCCTAACTTGGCAAGGTATGACAAAAACTTTTTGATATGGTCTGCTTTTACCTCGGCAGGAAGTATACTGAGGCCTGCCATCTCCAGATAATCGCTGAACTTTTGAATATCGTGTAAATAAGCTTCCAGAGAATTTTCTGACAAGCTTCTTTCCAGCTTAAGGTAAGTACCAAACTCTTTTATGTAGGATTGCCAACCCAAGTTGCTAATTTTTTGAGTAATTGAATAAACAGCTAGGTTTAAAGGTACAAACGAAACTATTGACTATCAAAATTTTACCAAATTAAAAAGGGAGCGACAGCTTCTTGTCCTCCCTTAGTAAAATAAAAAAATAAAGTAATCCCAAAGAAGGCAGTCTCTGTTTGTTTCGCCTTGCGGAATCTCTGTTTGAAGAGTACAACAATCAGAGGCGAAGTTCAGTGGGTAAGGTGAGTTTTGTAGTTTTACACACCTTCTGCTACTACCTCTTTTACATCTTCGGGCAACATACGTTTAAGCAAGTTTTCGATGCCTGACTTAAGGGTAACCATAGAAGAAGGGCAGCCGCTGCAAGAGCCCTGCAAAAGTACTTTTACAGTACCGTTTTCATAAGAATGAAAATTGATGGCTCCGCCATCAGACTCTACCGCCGGGCGCACATACTCCTCGAGAATACCTTTGATTTTACGATCTATTTCAGGTTCATCTTTATTCAACTCTTTATCGTATTCATCCTGAATATCTTGAGTCAACAAAGGTTTTTGCTCTTCAAGGTAGCCCTGCAAAAACTCTTTTACCTCACCCGCCACGTCATGCCAATCAGCCTCCTCTTTTTTGGTTACTGTTACAAAGTTGCTCATCATAAACACCCGGTCTACATAGCTAAACTTACTGAATAGCTCGGTCGCCAATGGCGACTGTTGGGCAGTTTCGGCATCCGGGAAGTCAAACGTAGTACCATCGGGCACCAACATATAGTTGATGACATATTTCAGAGAATTAGGGTTTGGGTTTGACTCTGTGTATATAGTAGTATATTTTGGAGTTGCTTGTTTCATATTTTATCCAGCTTAATATTTTATATTAACTATGAAAACACAAAAATAAGGTTTTTAGTTTGAACTCTCCTCAACTTTTGCCTTCAGATAACAGGCAGGGCTACTCTACCCTACTATTTTCCGCTCTAATTTGTGTCCTCACAACCGAGTTTACGAGTCCTTAGATACCATATCGGTACTCAAAAAAACAGCTTATTTTAGAGTTTCGATTGGTTTAAAAGGATACTCCCTAACCACAAGCTCAGAGTTGTGAACCGAACTTGTATTCGGAGGAGCAGGCAAGGGCGGTATTTTAAAAAATACTGGGTAGCATAAGGCAGGGCATAATTTCATATTGGGATACCCACCTTGACAAGAAAAACACAAAGAGGAGTCTAAAAAAAATGGTATTTTTATGAAAAGTGGTAACTTAGGGCGTTCAATGACAGATAAAAAAGGGATTGAAACGGTTTTGGCAAGTAAAGGCAGTAAGTAACTCTACAACAAAGATTAAGCAATGAACAAAATACCATTACTATCTACTTTGATATATTTCGTGCTTTTTATGGCAGCTATATTTTTGGCCATCCGATTGAATAATATTTGGGACACCTACCAGCATCACAACAAAGCCCAGGTGATATTTAAAGATATTATTGCAGAAGTGAAACAAAACCAAGCCTTGCTCAACACCAGTCAACCCAAAAATAACCAATTGCTCCGTAACATCCGTCAACACCTTAAAGACTCTGTCTTATCTATTTCTAAACTTAGGTTTGCCCCAGTGTATTTAAAATACACTGCTTGGAACACTTCTCGTTACCTACAAATGCCTCGACACTGGCAACCTGACATTCTTTATAATGTAAGCCAGATGTATGAGTTTCAGCAACTGCACAAAGAGCATACCCAGGCTTTATCTCGCATGGTACGCTCTATAGCTTTTTATGAGCATCAGCAATTACGAACAAGTTTAGATGCTTTTGAGGCAAATTTGAGTGTGTTGTGCAATATAGACACTCAACTGCAAGCGCTTTATAAAACTTTTTTGTTAGTACATCCTACGCAATAGCACTTTTTTAGTCTAATCATTTTAAGCTAGTCAAATATTTATTATTATTACATAAGCAATCCTACAAAAATAAATTGCCATTGCAGCACTGTGTTTTTACAGATTGCTTACACTCAAGCTTTTAATATTTTGATGCAAGCTTGAGGTATTATGTGACATTTATTCAACACTTACCTATATATCAAATAATTAATGACTTCAAATTTTGCTAATTCAGAAATATTAATTGAGTCAGAAAGAGTAAAGTTGGTTTCGACTCAAAAAAACGATGTGTATAAAATTATGAGTATGGAAACTCATAGTGACAATAAACCTTACCTGACTCCTTACTCTTACCAACGGCATGGGCAAGTAATAAACAATGAAGATGAGCTTCATGTTTCTATTTGGCATGCAAAAAACAATGAGTTGCTCGGTTTTGCTATTCTTGCGGGGTTGTCTAACCCCAATCAAGTCTTGGAATGTCGCCGCATTGTCATCAATAAAAAAGGGCAGGGTTTTGGTCACGAAACCATCCAATTGCTCAAAAAATATTGCTTTGAGGAGCTCAATACCACAAGTTTTGGTTAGATGCACTAGAGGGCACCAACGTGCCATTCATTTGTATGAGTTGATGGTTTAAAAAGATGGATATTGAGAGAGCATGTAAAAAAGAACAGGCACCATCTCTGATTTGTTCTCTATGCTGCTCTGA